>CAJCHX010000137.1 GCA_903970215.1 Acidobacteriaceae bacterium | reverse complement strand
TTCACGCGCAAGGGGATCGTCACGCTGGACAAGAACGACCAGTCCGAGGACGACGTGCTCCTGGCTGTGTTGGACGCCGGCGCCGAGGAGATCTCGGACTTGGGCGAGCAGTTCGAAATCCTCACGGAGCCCACCGACCTGATCGCGGTGCGCACCGCGCTACGCGACGCCGGGATCGACTACGAGTCGGCGGAGTCGGGGTTCCGGGCATCTGTCGACGTACCGCTCGACGCCGACGGTGCGCGCAAGGTCTTCCGCCTGATCGATGCGCTCGAGGACAGTGACGACGTGCAGAACGTCTACACCAACATCGAGATCTCGGACGAGGTCCTGGCCGAGCTCGACGCCGACTAGCTGTACCGACCGCGGCGCGTGTTGCGCGCCGGTACTGTCGGTGCCGTGGTCTATCCTCGAACACAGGTTCGTGAAGAATCGGTGGGCGAGAAGGCGACGACACGATGGGGGTGGCGCGGTGCGGGTGATGGGTGTCGACCCCGGGCTCACCCGGTGTGGCTTGTCCGTGGTCGAGTCCTCCGGCGGCCGAAAGGTGGTCGCGCTCGACGTGGACGTCGTACGCACACCGTCCGATATGGACCTGTCGCACCGGCTGCTCGCGGTGTGGGACGCGGCGGAGTACTGGATGGACACCCATCGGCCCGACGTCATCGCCGTTGAGCGGGTGTTCACGCAGCACAACGTGTCGACGGCGATGGGCACCGCGCAGGCGGGCGGGGTGGTCGCGCTCGCGGCCGCGCGCCGCGACATTCCTGTGCATTTCCACACGCCGTCGGAGGTCAAGGCTGCCGTCACCGGCAATGGGAACGCGGGCAAGGCCCAGGTCACTGCAATGATCACGCGGATTCTGGGATTTCAGAAGGCGCCCGAGCCCGCAGATGCGGCAGACGCCCTGGCGCTGGCGGTGTGCCACTGTTGGCGGGCGCCGATGATCGCCCGGATGGCCGATGCCGAGCGGCTGGCGATCGAACAACGCAAGGTGTATCAGCAGCGACTCGCCGCGTCGAGGCGCAGGGCCGGAGTGTCGGGCAGCGGTACGCGTGGCAGCGGCAGGACGGCGGAAGGTGTGTAGTAGATGATCGCGTCGCTCAGGGGCCCGGTGCTCCATATCGCACTGGACCACGTGGTGATCGAGTGCGCTGGTGTGGGTTATCGCGTGCAGGTGGCGCCGACCACCGCCGGGTCGATGTCGCGGGGGGCCGAGGCATCGCTGCTCACCTCGATGGTGGTGCGCGAGGACTCGATGACCCTGTACGGCTTCACCGACCCCGAGGTGCAGGAGCTTTTCCACCTCCTACAGACCGTGCAGGGGATCGGGCCTCGCCTGGCCCTGGCCGCCATCGCGGTGCTCGATCCCCGGGAGATGGCCCGCGCGATCACGGGGGGCGAGATCAAGACGTTGTGCTTGATTCCCGGCGTCGGCAAGCGGGTCGCCGAGCGGATTCACGTGGAGCTCAAGGACAAGATCGCAGCGCCTGCAGAGACGGGCGCAGTGGGCGCGGTGGTCACCGGCGGACAGGTCGAGCAACAGCTCATGGAAGCCCTCGAAGGGCTCGGGTTCACCACTCGTCAGGCCGAGCCGGCTGTGGCGGCAGTGGTCGAGGAGGATCGCGACCGGCCGGTCGGTGAGCTTCTCCGTGCCGCCCTTCGGATGCTGGGCAAGAGTTGACACCGTGACCGGCAACCCGTTCGAATCCAGGCGTGACGGCGCCGAGTTCGATGCGCTCGCAGGAGAGTTGGACCACCTGGGGCCTGGCGAGATGACGAATCCGACCGGCGCTCACGGTGCCGGCCGGGGCACGGACCTGATGGGTGCGGGCGCAGTCGACCAGTCGGACGATCCAGAGAGTCTGCGGCCACGGACGCTGGACGAATTCATCGGGCAGCCGAAGGTGCGCGAGCAACTGCAACTGGTGCTGCACGGGGCACGCAAGCGCGGTAGCACGCCCGACCACATCCTGTTGTCGGGACCGCCGGGCCTGGGGAAGACCTCACTGGCGATGATCATCGCGTCCGAGATGGGTGCCGCACTGCGGGTGACGTCTGGTCCCGCCCTCGAGCGCGCAGGCGATCTCGCGGCCATGCTGTCGAACCTGGTCGAGGGCGATGTCCTGTTCATCGACGAGATCCATCGCATAGCCCGTCCGGCCGAGGAGATGCTGTACCTGGCGATGGAGGACTTCCGAGTGGATGTCGTGGTCGGGAAGGGCCCGGGCGCCACGTCGATCCCGCTGGACGTGGCACCGTTCACGCTGGTGGGCGCTACTACGCGGTCGGGTTCGTTGACAGGACCGCTGCGCGATAGGTTCGGCTTCACCGCGCATATGGACTTCTACGACACTGCCGACCTGATCACGGTGATCGAGCGCAGCGCCCGGATCCTCGGCGTACGCATCGAACACGAGGCGGCCGCCGAGATCGGCAGTCGCTCGCGCGGCACGCCGCGGATCGCAAACCGGCTGCTGCGTCGCGTTCGTGACTTCGCAGATGTACGTGCCGACGGTGTCGTCACGGTCGACGTCGCGCGCGGTGCGCTCAAGGTGTACGACGTCGATGAGCTCGGGCTGGATCGGCTCGACCGAGCGGTGCTCGGCGCACTCATCCGCAGCTTCGGAGGCGGCCCCGTCGGAGTCTCGACGCTGGCCGTCGCGGTGGGTGAGGAGGCCGGCACGGTGGAGGAGGTATGCGAGCCGTTCCTGGTGCGCGCCGGCATGCTCGCTCGCACCCCGCGGGGGCGGGTCGCGACGGTGGCGGCCTGGCACCATCTCGGCCTCACGCCCCCCGTCGGCACTCTTGCGGCTGGGATCGAGGTGCGTGGAGACTACAGCGACGGCTCGCTGTTCTGACGTCACGACAGAACGCGTGCCGAGATCCCCGTCAGACCGAGACGGCGCACCGTCTTCGCAGGAAGACGATGCGCCGCGCTTGATCGGGGTGACTACTGCTCCATCGACTTCCGGAACACGAACCGCAGGCCGACGAACCGGCAGACCGTCGCGATCAGGTTGGCGACCACCAGCGCAACCAGCTGGACGTGCTTGTCCGCACCGGGCGCATAGTGTTGCAGCGCGAGCAGGGCACCGCTCGTGAACAGCCAGGCCAGCATGAACACCACCAAGCCTTGGGCCTGATGTCTGGCCATCGAGTCCGAACCGCGGACACCGAAGGTGAACGTCCGGTTCGCGGCGGTGTTCCCGACAGCGGTGACCAGGAGCGCAGTGAAGTTCGCCGCCTGGGCGCCGATCTCTCCGTGCAGCATGAGGTAGAGCAGCGCGTACGCCACGGTGCTGATCACGCCGATGATGCCGAATCGCACCAGCTGGCCGACCATGCCCGGCGGGACACCCTCGACCTCTGCTTCGCGGCCCAGCGAGTGGCGCAGATCGTCGAGCGGAAGCCGACCGCTCGCCAGCGCGCGGCCTACGCGTGCCATCCCCCTGAGGTCCTTCTTGACGGTGTCGACGATGTCTACCCGGCTGTCCGGGTCATCGATCCAATCGACCGGCACCTCGTGGATCCGAAGACCCGCGCGCTCTGCGAGCACCAGCAGCTCGGTGTCGAAGAACCACTCGCCGTCCTCGACGAGCGGCAGAAGTTTGCGTCCCACGTCGGCGCGCATCGCTTTGAAGCCGCATTGAGCGTCGGAGAACTTGGCGTGCAGAGCAGTGTGCAGCATGAAGTTGTAGGTGCGAGAGATGAACTCGCGCTTCGGCCCGCGGACGACCCGGGACGAGCGGGCGAGGCGCGAGCCGTAGGCGACGTCCGAGTGCCCGGAGAGCAGGGGGGCGACCAGTGGGAGCAGGCCCTTGAGGTCGGTGGACAGGTCGACGTCCATGTAGGCGACCACCTCGGCGTCCGACGCCTCCCACACCTGTCGCAGCGCGCGGCCGCGGCCCTTGCGATCGAGGTGCACGACTCGGACGCCGGGGATCGCGGCGGCGAGCCTGTTCGCGACCTCGAGCGTGTTGTCGACGCTCGCGTTGTCGGCGATCGTGATCCTGGACTCGTAGGGCACGTGCGCGTCGAGGTAGCGGCGGAGCGTGCGGACGCATGTCTCGACCGTGTGCTGCTCGTTGTACACCGGGATGACGATGTCCAGGACAGGAGGCCGCACGTCGCGCAACTGCTGCTGCGTGCCCGCGGCGGTGTTCGTGGGGGCTTCTTGTGTGGCGACCATGTAACCGATAGTCGGGGTCGGAACTATCGGTGACCTGCTTCGAACCTGTGAGTTGAATGGGAGCGGTAGGGCGCTTGATCAGCGCGTCACCCAGGTTCGTCGAGCAGCCGACAGGCATCCTGTTCGAGAGAAGGGGCATCTGTACCGAGGAAGCCCTTAGGTGAGGGCCATCGGACCGGACGTGTCGGTGTGCCGCGATACCGTTACGGGGCATTCATCCGATTCGCGAGGAGGGCCGATGGCTACGCGGCTGACGGGTATACGGGCGCAGCGAGCTTCCGAGGTGATCGGCGCGCTAGCGGGGCCTGGCGCAGCACTGCGGGACGATCAGGAGACGGCGGTCGCGGAGTTGTTGGAGCCGGCGGCGCGGGTGCTGGTGGTACAGGCGACCGGATGGGGTAAGTCGGCCGTGTACTGGGTCGCGACAGCGATCCGCAGGTCGGAGGGTGCGGGCCCGGCGCTGATCGTTTCGCCGCTGTTGTCGTTGATGCGTGACCAGGTCGCGGCGGCCGAGCGGGCGGGTCTGCGGGCGGCGACGCTGAATTCGTCCAACTTCGATGAATGGGGCGCGATCGAGCAGGAGCTGCGCGCCGGCGAGATCGACGTTCTGCTGGTGTCGCCGGAGCGGCTCGCGAATCCCGCATTCGGACGCCGGGTCCTCGACGCACTCACCGGCACGCTCGGTCTCCTGGTCATCGACGAAGCGCACGCGGTGTCGGACTGGGGTCACGACTTCCGGCCCGACTATCGTCGCGTCTCCGAGGTGCTCACCCGGCTCAACCCTCAGACCCCGGTCCTGGCCACCACCGCGACTGCCAACGCGCGTGTGACCGACGACGTGGCCGCACAGCTCGGCGCGGCGACCCTGGTCCTCCGCGGGCCCCTCGCCCGGCGGTCACTGCAGCTCAACGTGCTTCCTTCGATGTCTCCGATCCAGCGGTACGCCTGGGTGGCGGAGAACCTCGATCGCCTACCGGGTTCGGGCATCGTGTACGTCCTGACGGTGGCCGATGCCCAGCGACTGGTGGACGCGATCCATGCTGTGCACGGTGACGGGGTGCGCGTCGCGGCGTATACCGGTCAGCTCGACGCTGATACTCGGGCCGGTCTCGAGGTCGCGCTGCGGCGCAACGAGATGAAAGCACTCGTGGCCACCTCCGCTCTCGGTATGGGGTTCGACAAGCCCGACCTCGGGTTCGTCGTGCACGTCGGCTCGCCGCCATCGCCGGTGTCGTATTACCAGCAGGTGGGTCGTGCCGGGCGCGCGATCGATCACGCGGTCGTGGCACTGCTGCCATCGGAATCCGACGCCGGTGTGTGGGATTACTTCGCCACCGCGACGATCCCCGACCCGCGGCAGATGGAGGGAGTGCTCGACGCTCTCGCGGCGGAGTCGGAGACGGGCCTGGGGGCGGCATCAGCCCCGACGCTCGAGGCGACCACGGGAATCCGCCGTACCCGAATCGAGCTCATGCTCAAGCAACTGGCCGTGGATGGGGCGGTCGATCGGGTGGACGGGGGCTGGCGGGCGACCGGCGTGCCGTGGCATTACGACGCCGAACACTACGACGGAATCATCGCGGTCCGGCGTCGTGAGGCCGACATCATGCGCGCGTACACGCGCGGCGACCGCTGCCTGATGCAGCTGCTCACCGAGTCGCTCGACGACCCCGAGGCCGCGTCGTGCGGGCGCTGTTCGGTATGCCAGGGCCGGCTACCCGACGGGTTGGGCGAAGCCCCGGACCAAGCGACGGTGACGACGATCGCGCGCGCTCTGCGAGGCCACAGCCACGTGCTCGAGCCGCGGAAGATGTGGCCCGGCGGCGCGTTCGGACTGCGGGGCCGGATCAAGCCGGACGCCGCAGCCGAGCCCGGTCGAACGTTGGTCTACGCGGACGCTCCCGAGTGGACGGACACCCTTGCCGCCGCCCGCGCGGGGGACGCGGGCGCGCTGGATGAACTGGGTACCGCCGCGGTCGGCACGCTCGCTCGGTGGAAGGACGAGTGGGTGGCGCGCCCGCAGGTGGTCGTGTCGCTGCAGCTCACGGATGCCGCGCTGCCGGTGCAGCCGGTGGCCGATCACGTGGCGCGGGTGGGCCGTCTGCGCCGAGCCGTTCTGCCTGTCGGGTTCGGCCCGCGGCCGGGCCGGGAGACGTCTGCCGCCGAGGAGGCGGCCTACTGGCGCGATGCGATGGCGGCCGCCGAGCCCGTCGACGGCGCCGTTCGCTTCATCGACGACGAAGCCGACGGCACGCCCGGAGGTCCGGGTCGCGGGGCATCGGGTGGGGGTGCGGTCGCGGGCGCGACCGTGCTGCTGCTGGCGGACGCGACGTCCACGGGGTGGCCGCTCACGGTGGCGGCGGCCCGGCTCAGAGACGCCGGTGCGTACGCGGTGCTGCCGCTACTGATTCACAAGCCCGCCTGATGGGGCTTGTGGATCGGCTACCTCCGACCCTGCTCGGTCGGCAGATGTGGCCCGTCAGGTCCTTGACGACGCTGGTCGTGGCGTCGCAACGGGGGATCGAGCCCGCCGCGCGACCGCCGTCGGGCGGCGATGTGGAACACTGGACGATTGAGTGCTGCCCCGTAGGGCGGCCGCCCTCCCGCGGAGCCTCCGCGGGTTCAACCCGCGGAGTCGCCGCGGGCCATGCTTGAGGAGTTTGGTTGATATGGGAATGCTCCCGCTGCTGCTGATCCTGGTCGTGGTCGGCTTCTTGTTCTTCAATATGAGGAAGCAGAAGCGTCAGGTGAACCAGACGACGGCCATGCAGGAGGGACTCAAGGTCGGCGATGTCGTCATGACCGCGTCCGGCATGCACGCCACCGTCGCCGACCTGGGCGAGGACACTCTCGACCTCGAGATCGCGCCCGGCGTCGTCACGACCTGGGTGCGTCGCGCCGTGGTCAAGGTCGTCGAGCCGGAGGTCGACGACCAGGAGGCTTACAACACCGACGCCCCCTCGATCGAGTCCATCGAGGACGAGACCCACGGTGCCGACCTCGACAAGGATTCGGAGCCGGGCGACCGCGGAGAAAACCGCTAGCGTCCGCCCCGCCCGCGCCGCGACATCCATCCATGCGCGGGCCTCACGTACCCACGCAAGGAGTCGACCCACTCGTGGCAAGAACCTCGTCGAGCTTCGACGTGCGCCCTTCGCGGTTGCTAATCGCATTCGCGGTGCTCTTCATAGCCGTCTACGCGCTGGTGTTCTTCACCGGCGACCACAAGCCCCAGCCCAAGTTGGGCATCGACCTGCAGGGTGGCACCTCGGTGACCCTGCAGGCCGTGACGCCCAACGGCGCGGCCCCCGATCAGGCGTCGCTGCAGAAGGCGCAGGAGATCATCAACAAGCGCGTCAACGGGCTGGGTGTCTCGGGCTCCACGGTGCAGATCAACGGCTCCAACCTGGTGATCACCGTGCCGGGACAGAACGGCGACCAGGCCCGTGCGCTGGGCCAGACCGCGCGGCTCTACATCCGGCCCGTCATCCAGGTCGGCGCGGCCCAGCCGGCCAAGCCGGGCACGCCGACCCCAGCGGTGCCGGACATGACCGATCCGGAGCAGGCGAAGGCCGTCATCGCTACGGCCAAGGCCACCCGGCAGAGCACCGACGCCGCGACCCAGAAGAAGGCGATGGCAGCGCTGAACTGCGCTCTGCCCGATCCACTGGCGGGCAACGACGACCCGAAGCTTCCGCTGGTCGCATGCAGCCAGGACCACACCGAGGTGTATGTCCTCGGCCCGTCGATCATCGACGGCCAGCAGATCACCGGGGCGGCGTCAGGTTTCGACCAGCAGGGCGGCCAGTACATCGTGACGGTCGATTTCGACTCGGCGGCGTCCGACTTCTGGGCGGACTACACGGGTAAGCACATCGGCACGGCGACGGCATTCGTCCTCGACTCGCAGGTGGTCTCCGCGCCCACCATCCAGAGTGCGATCCCCGGGGGGCGGACCCAGGTGACCGGAAACTTCACCGCGTCCACCGCGAGCGACCTGGCCAACGTGCTCAAGTACGGTTCCCTGCCGCTGTCGTTCAAGCCGAGCACGGCGCAGACCGTCAGCGCGACGCTGGGCTTCGCGTCACTCAAGGCGGGCCTGTTCGCCGGCCTCATCGGCCTCATCCTGGTGATGATCTACGCGTTCGCCTATTACCGCGCCCTCGGGTTCCTCACAGGGCTGTCGCTGCTGTTGTCGGGCCTCATGGTCTATGGGCTGCTGGTCCTGCTCGGTAGGTGGATGGGCTACTCGCTCGACTTGGCGGGTATCGCCGGTCTGATCATCGGTATCGGCATGACCGCCGACTCGTTCGTCGTCTATTTCGAACGCATCAAGGACGAGATCCGCGACGGCAGGACGTTCCGGTCGGCGGTACCCCGTGGCTGGGCCCGGGCTCGCCGGACGATCTGGACCGGCAACGCGGTGTCGTTCCTCGCTGCGGCAGTGCTCTACATCCTCGCCGCGGGTGACGTGCGCGGGTTCGCGTTCACGCTGGGCCTGACCACCATCCTCGACATCGTGGTCGTGTTCCTGGTGACACATCCGTTGGTCCATTACGCGTCCCGCACCGACCTGTTCTCGCGGCCGTCGATGAACGGCCTCGGCGCCATCCAGCGCGTCGCGCGGGAGCAGCGCAGCGCCGCTGCCGCCACCCAGACCCGCGCCCAGGCCACGGCCGGCGCGTCGACGACCGAGGAGGTCTGACGTGACCGTCACCGCAGCGCCCGAGGGACACCACGAGGGCTTCCTGTCCAAGCTGTACACCGGCACTGGTGCATTCGCGATCGTCGGTCGTCGGGCCGCGTGGTTCGCGATCACCGGCGTGATCGTGGTAGTGGCGATCGTCGGCATCCTGGTCCGCGGATTCACCTTGAGCATCGACTTCCGGGGCGGCACACAGGTGTCGTTCCCGGTCTCCGGGCAGGCCGACACCGCCCACGTGGAGCAGGTCTTCACCGGAGCACTCGGCCACGCGCCGGAGTCCGTGCAGACGGCAGGCTCGGGCTCGACCCAGACGTACCAGATCGCATCGGCCGAATTGAGCAACGACGACATCACCAAGGTGCGGACTGCGCTCTTCGACGCTTTCCAACCCAAGGGCAGGGACGGCAATGCCACGGAGTCGGCGGTCAGCTTCTCCGATGTAAGTTCTACGTGGGGATCGCAGATCACCCACAAGGCGCTCATCGCGTTGATCGTCTTCCTGGTGATCGTCACCGCCTACATCGCGGCGCGGTTCCGGGAATGGGCGATGGCGGTGGCAGCGCTGATGTCGCTCTTCTTCGATGTGATCGTGACCGCCGGCGTGTACGCGTGGGTGGGCTTCGAAGTGAGTCCCGCCACCGTCATCGGCTTGCTCACCATCCTCGGGTTCTCGCTGTACGACACGGTGGTGGTCTTCGACAAGGTCGAGGAGAACGTTCGCGGGGTGCTCCACACCTCCCGCCGCACGTACGCCGAGCAGGCGAACCTCGCGATCAACCAGACGCTGATGCGCTCGATCAACACCACGGTGATCTCGGTGCTCCCGGTCCTGTCGCTCATGGTGATCGCCGCCTGGATGCTGGGCGTGGGCACGCTCAACGACCTCGGACTGGTCCAGCTGGTCGGCATCGTGGTCGGCACCTATTCGTCGATATTCTTCGCCACCCCGCTGCTCGTCACGCTCAAGGAGCGCACCACTGCGGTGCGGCGACACACGGCCAAGGTCGAGGCGCAGCGCGGACGCGCGGCCGCAGGTGACGCCGCGGCGGTCGCCGCAGAGCCGGAGGCCGACCCGGGCAGCCATCGCAAGCCGGCCGCTCGGCCCCAGACCAAGCGCGCTCGCCGCCGTGTCTGAGTCTGCGCAAGGCGACGAGGCGGCCGGTCGGACACTGGCCGTGGAGGCGATCCGAGCACACACGCGGCACGTGTCGGACTTCCCCGAGCCGGGAATCGTCTTCGCGGATCTGACTCCCGTGTTCGCCGACGGTGCCGCGCTCGCCGCGGTGATCGAAGGACTCTCGATCGCGGGTCGGACGACCGGCGGTCGGGCCGTCGACGTGGTCGCCGGCATCGACGCCCGCGGGTTCCTGCTCGGCTCGGGGGTCGCCCTACGCCTGGGCGTGGGGATGCTGGCGGTGCGTAAGGGCGGGAAGTTGCCGCCACCGGTCCTGCGCGAGGAGTACGACCTCGAGTACGGCTCCGCTGCGCTGGAGATCCCGGCCGCGGGCATCGATCTGCGCGGCGCACGGGCCCTCGTCGTCGACGATGTGCTGGCGACCGGCGGGACGGTCGCTGCGGCGGTGGCGCTGCTGCGCCGCGCGGGCGCGGAGGTGACGATGGTGTCGGTGGTGATCGAACTCGGTGGCCTCGGCGCACGGGCCCGGCTCGCCGAATTGCCGGGCGGGCCCGTCGAGGTCGCCGCGTTGTCAGTAGGCTAGAGGTTCATACCGGACCGCACGCCGGGCCGCTCGATCAGCCTAGCGAGGGGAGGGCAACCGATGGCTTCGCCGCATGAGGCACCCGCCGCCGGCGCTGATGCCGACGGCGCGGCGTCGTCGGCCCCTGTGATCTCGGCTCTAACCGACGGGGCGGTGGCACCCACCGGGCCGGCCGCGGCGGGCTCGGACTCGGCGGTACCAGCCGAGGTCGGTGCGGACGCAGTGCCTTCGTCACCGGATGCGGTGGCCTCGCTCGTACAGCAGGACCCGGCACCGTCGTCGACCTCCCGGCGTGTGCGAGCCCGATTGGCCCGCCGCATGACGGGCGCGCGCAACCACGTGAAGCCTGTGCTCGAGCCCCTGGTCGCGTTGCACCGGGACCTGTACCCGAAGGCTGACGTCGCCCTCATCGAGCGGGCGTACGACGTAGCCGATCAGCGGCACGCCACCCAGTTCCGCAAGTCGGGCGATCCCTACATCACGCACCCGCTCGCGGTGGCCACCATCCTCGCGGAGCTGGGAATGGACACCACGGCGTTGGTGGCGGCGCTGTTACACGACACGGTCGAGGACACCGGGTACTCGCTGGAGCAGCTCACCGCAGACTTCGGTCCCGAGGTGGCGCACCTCGTCGACGGCGTTACCAAGCTCGACAAAGTCGCGCTCGGCAACGCGGCGGAGGCCGAGACCATCCGCAAGATGATCATCGCGATGGCCCGCGACCCACGTGTCCTGGTGATCAAGGTCGCGGACCGGTTGCACAACATGCGCACGATGCGCTTCCTGCCGCCGGAGAAGCAGGCGCGCAAGGCGCGGGAGACGCTCGAGGTGATCGCTCCGCTGGCCCACCGGCTGGGGATGGCGACCGTCAAGTGGGAACTCGAAGACCTCTCGTTTGCGATCCTGCACCCCAAGAAGTACGAGGAGATCGTCCGCCTGGTCGCCGATCGGGCACCGTCGCGCGACACCTATCTGGCGAGCGTGCGGTCGGAGATCACCTCGGCGCTCATGGCGTCCCGGATCGTCGCCGACGTGCAGGGCCGGCCTAAACACTATTGGTCGATCTATCAGAAGATGATCGTCAAAGGTCGCGACTTCGACGATATCCACGACCTGGTCGGCGTGCGGATTCTGTGCGACGAGGTGCGCGACTGTTACGCGGCGGTGGGTGTGGTGCACTCGCTGTGGCAGCCGATGGCAGGTCGGTTCAAGGACTACATTGCGCAGCCGCGGTACGGGGTCTACCAGTCGCTGCACACCACGGTGATCGGTCCCGAAGGCAAACCGCTGGAGGTACAGATCCGCACTCGGGAGATGCACCGCACCGCCGAGTTCGGAATCGCCGCGCACTGGCGCTACAAGGAGACCAAAGGCCGCAACGCCAAGGGCGGCTCCGATGTCGGCGAGATCGATGACATGGCGTGGATGCGGCAGCTGCTCGATTGGCAGCGCGAGGCCGCGGATCCGGGTGAGTTCCTGGAGTCGCTCCGCTACGACCTCGCGGTCAAGGAGATCTTCGTGTTCACACCCAAGGGGGACGTGATCACGCTGCCCGCCGGCTCGACACCGGTCGACTTCGCGTACGCCGTGCACACCGAGGTCGGGCACCGATGCATCGGCGCACGCGTCAACGGTCGCCTCGTTGCGCTCGAGCGGAAACTGGAGAACGGCGAGGTGGTGGAGGTGTTCACCTCCAAGGCCGAGAACGCCGGACCGTCTCGCGACTGGCAGTCGTTCGTGGTTTCACCGCGGGCCAAGGCCAAGATCCGTCAGTGGTTCGCCAAGGAGCGCCGCGAGGAGGCGTTGGAGAACGGTCGCGACGCCATCGCGAAGGAGGTGCGGCGCAGCGGCCTGCCGCTACAGCGCCTCACCAATGCCGAGACCATCTCCGCGATCGCCAAGGATCTGCGGTACGCGGACGTGTCCGCTCTGTACACGGCCGTCGGCGAGCATCAGGTGTCGGCGCACACCGTGGTGCAGAAGATGGTCGAGCAGTTGGGCGGGATCGAGGACGCCACCGAGGAACTGGCCGAGCGTGCCACACCGTCGACCCTGCGGGCCGGGGGAACGCATGCTGCGAGCGACGTGGGCGTGCTGGTCACCGATCAGCCCGGAGTCTTGGCCAAGCTGGCCAAGTGTTGTACCCCGGTACCCGGCGACGAGATCGTGGGCTTCGTGACCCGTGGCGGGGGGGTCAGCGTGCACCGCGCGGACTGCACCAACGTGATCGAGCTGCGGAAGCAGCCCGAGCGGTTCCTGGACGTGTCGTGGGCGCCGTCGCCGTCGTCGGTGTTCCTGGTCGCGATTCAGGTGGAGGCCCTCGACCGCCACCGCCTGCTCTCGGACGTCACGAAGGTGCTGGCAGACGAGAAGGTGAACATCCTCAGCGCGTCGGTGACCACGTCCCGCGACCGGGTCGCGGTGTCCCGTTTCACCTTCGAGATGGGTGACCCCAAGCACCTGGGTCACGTCCTGAACGTGGTGCGCAACGTGGAGGGCGTGTACGACGTGTACCGGGTGACGTCGGCGCAGTGAACGCCGACTCACCACGGCGTAACCGTCCCGGTGGTTGTTCGACTTCCAGACCCTCGACGTCTGCCTGAATCAGTTCAGTGACGCCGAGGTGATCGTGACCGTCTGTGCGGGAACGCCGTCCGTGACGGGCTGCCCGGGCGCTGCGGGGGTCTTGTAGGGCGAGTTCTTGATGCCCTTCGCCGCGATCTGCTGGAGCACTTTGAGGCCGGCGTCGGACAGGTGGCCGACGGTCGCGTAGGACGCCGGCAGCTCGGTCTCGGCATACACCATGAAGAACTGGCTCGCGCCGGTGTTGGAGGCGCCGGTCTGCGGGTTGTTCGCATTGGCGATCGCGATCGTCCCAGCCGGGTAGATCACGGTCGGGCCGGCCATCGACGGCTGCGAGTCCGGGGCCGCCTTCAGCTGCGTGGGGATCTCGTCGGGCGAGGTCCAGTTCGGCCCGCCGAGGCCGGAGTTGGTCCGGTCGCCGCACTGCAAGACCGACAATTTGCTACCGGACTTGGGGTCGGCGGCGGTCTCGCGGAAGCACTGGGTGCCGTCGTAGTACTTGGCCTTGAGCAGCGCGGTCATGGTTGCGACGTTGCAGGGTGCCCACGACGAGTCGAGAGTGAACCCGATCTGGCCGAAGTTGGTGTCGAACGTGCCATCGGTGGTGCCGGTGGTGGGCACGTTCTTGCCGTTCGGTGTAGGGATCCCCTTGTTGAAGGCCGTCATCTGTTGGAGCGCCGGCAGTGCGTCCTCCAGTTGCTTGATCTGCAGCTCGAGCGCGGCCTTCTGGTCGGCCGGGGCTTTGGCGACCTCAGCCTTGCCCTGGGTTATCGCGTTGTTGATCTGCTGCAGCTGGTTCGACAGGGTGCCGAAGGTGCAGTCGGTATGCGTCGCGGCGAACTCGTCCTTGCTGCGCTTGTCGGGGTCGAATGTGCCCTTCGTGTACCACGCGTACCCGGAGACCACGACGATCGCGACGACCACCGCAGCGGCGATCGACCCGCCGATCACCTTCCGCTTACGGGCCTGCGCGGCGCGCTGCTCGTTCTGCCGCTCGAGTTTCAGGCGGGCGGCGGCGCGGCGCTCCTCGTTGCTCGGCACGGTGGGACGACCTCCTACGTCAGGACTGACACGCGGGGACGCGAGTCCGCGTCCGGTCGCCAAGTCTGCCAGTTCTAGCTGTGTGGTGTCCGCACCGGGTCGAGTGCGTGGCGGATGGAGTGGGATAATGGGCTGATGCTCATCACCGGATTTCCCGCTGGAGCGTTCCAGACCAATTGCTACGTGCTCTCCGAGGGGGCGGGCGCCGACGCGGTGGTGGTCGACCCCGGCCAGGACGCGATCGCGCCGCTGCGGCAGCTGCTCACGGAGCATCGGCTCAATCCCGTCGCGATCCTGCTCACCCACGGGCATCTCGACCACACCTGGACCGCGCAACCGATCGCGGACGAATTCGGCATCCCGGTGTACATCCATCCTGCCGACCGCCCCATGCTGGCCGACCCGGGGCTCGGCATCGGCCGCGCGCTCGCTGCGATGATCGGCGACGAGACCTTCGTCGAGCCCGGCAAGGTCGTCGAGTTCGCCGACCGCGAGGCTGTGACTCTCGCGGGCATCACGTTCGGTGTCGACCTCGCGCCGGGGCATACCCAGGGATCGGTGGTGCTCACCACCGACGTGCCGACCGAGGACGGTGACGTGACCGTCGCGTTGGCCGGGGACGTCCTGTTCCAGGGCTCGATCGGCCGCACCGACCTGCCGGGCGGCAACCACCAGCAGTTGCTGGCGTCGATCGCCGAGCGGCTACTGCCTCTGCCCGACGACACCGTGGTCCTTCCCGGCCACGGACCCACCACCACCATCGGCCAGGAGCGCGCCACCAACCCGTTCCTGCAGGGCCTCACCGGGACCGACACCCCCGGTTCGACGAAAGGACGCTACGGACTGTGAGCGCTGGGAGCTTCCAGGCGCCGAAGGGCATCCCCGACTACATCCCGCTGCCGCGAGGCGAGCGGGGGAGTTCCGCCGACTTCGTGGCCGTCCGCAACGGTCTTCTGCGCGCCACTGCGGAGGCCGGCTACGGCTACATCGAGCTGCCGGTCTTCGAGGACACGGCGCTGTTCGCACGTGGCGTCGGCGAGTCGACCGATGTGGTGTCGAAGGAGATGTACACGTTCGCGGACCGCGGCGAGCGCTCTGTCACGCTGCGCCCCGAGGGAACCGCCGGGGTCGTGCGGGCGGTGCTGCAGCACGGCCTCGATCGCGGGCAGCTGCCCGTCAAGGTCGCGTACGCCGGCCCGTTCTTCCGGTACGAGCGTCCCCAGGAGGGCCGGTACCGGCAGCTTCAACAGGTGGGTGTCGAGGCCATCGGCGTCGATGATCCGGCGCTCGATGCCGAGGTCGTCGCCGTCGCGGATCGCGGATTCCGGTCGTTGGGCCTGAGCGACTTCCGGCTGGAGATCACCTCGCTGGGTGATGCGTCGTGCCGGCCGGAGTACCGGGAGTTGCTGCAGGACTTCCTGTTCCGGCTCGATCTCGACGAAGAGACCCGTCGTCGTGCGGAGATCAACCCGCTGCGCGTGCTGGACGACAAGCGCCCGCAGATGCGCGAGCTCACGGCCGACGCTCCGCTCATGCTCGATCACTTGTCCGCCGAGTCGAAGGCACACTTCGAGAAGGTGCTCGGTTACCTGGACGCGCTGGGTATCCCGTACACCATCAACCCGCGCATGGTGCGCGGCCTGGACTACTACACCAAGACGTGTTTCGAATTCGTCCACGACGGCTTGGGGGCGCAATCCGGTATCGGCGGTGGCGGTCGCTACGACGGCTTGGTGGAGCAGCTCGGCGGGCGCGAGGGACTGTCGGGCATCGGATTCGGGCTCGGGGTGGACCGTACGTTGCTGGCGCTCAAAGCGGAGGGGAAGACGGCACCGTCGGCGCCTCGCGTCGTCGCGTTCGGGGTGCCGTTGGGCGAAGCGGCCCGGGACGCGATGGTGCCGCTGCTCGCCCGGCTGCGGGTAGCGGGCGTGGCCAGCGACATGGCTTATGGCAGCCGCGGCATGAAGGGTGCCATGAAGGCAGCCGATCGGTCCGGCGCCCGATATGCGTTGGTGCTCGGGGAGTCCGAGCTCGAGGCGGGCACCGTGACCGTCAAGGACTTGGCGTCGGGCGAACAGCGGAGCGTCCCGCGCGATGCCGTGGTCGGCGAGCTGACGGCCGGGTGAGACCGCGGTGCGCGGGCATTCCGGCG
>CAJCHX010000136.1 GCA_903970215.1 Acidobacteriaceae bacterium | reverse complement strand
CTCTCCCCCGTGCGCGCCCACGACCACCATCGCGCCCTCGCCCACGTCCTCGGCCAGCAGCGCGCGCCCGATCTTCGTCTCCACCTCGTGCGAGATGAACCGCCGCAACGGCCGCGCGCCGTACACGGGGTCGTAGCCCTCCCGGGCGATCAGCTCGCGGGCCGCGGGAGTCAACTCGAGCGTCAGCCTCCGATCCGCCATCCGGCGCCGCAGGTCCGCGACCTGAAGGTCGACGATCTTCTCCGTCTCGGTGAGCGTGAGAGGCTTGAACAGGACGATGTCGTCGATCCGGTTGAGGAACTCGGGACGGAAGTGGGCCCTGAGGTCGGCCATCACCCTGGTACGCGCCGCGTCGGTGATCTCGCCGTCGTCATCGATGCCGTCCAGCAGGTGCACCGAACCGATGTTGGCGGTCATGATGATCACCGTGTTGCGGAAGTCCACCGTGCGCCCCTGCGAGTCGGTGAGGCGCCCGTCGTCGAGGATCTGCAGCAGTGTGTTGAACACGTCCGGGTGAGCCTTCTCGATCTCGTCGAACAGGACCACCGAGTAGGGCTTGCGCCGCACCTGCTCGGTGAGCTGTCCCCCCTCCTCGAACCCGACGTAGCCGGGCGGGGCTCCGACCAGGCGACTGACGGTGTGTCGCTCCTGGTACTCGCTCATATCGAGCCTGACGATGTTCTCCTCCGAGTCGAACAGAGTGGCCGCGACGGCGCGGGCGAGTTCGGTCTTGCCGACGCCGGTGGGTCCGAGAAACAGGAACGAACCGATGGGGCGACGCGGGTCCTTGATCCCCGAACGCGCCCGGATCACCGCGTCGGCGACCAGCTTGACGGCCTCGTCCGGGCCGATGACGCGGTCGTGCAGGACCTCGTCGAGACGTAGCAGCTTCTGCCGCTCCCCCTCGACCAACCGCGTGACGGGGATTACGGTCCACCGGGCGACGATCTCGGTGATCTCGTCGGCGGTGACCTCCTCGCGCAGCAGGCGTTCGCCACCCTGCTTCTCGTCCAGCCGCTCCTCCTCGCCGGCGAGGCGCCGCTCGAGTGTCGGCAGCTTCCCGTGCCGCAGCTCGGCGGCACGATTGAGGTCGTACGTCCGCTCGGCCTCCTCGATCTGAAACCTGACCTGCTCGATCTCCGAACGCAGAGCCTGCAACTTGCGGATCGCGCGCCGCTCGGCCTCCCACTGGGCGGTCATCGCATCCGCCTGAGTGCGCTGTTCGGCCAGCTCCTTGCGCAGCGCGTCGAGGCGCAGCCGGGACGCGTCGTCGGTCTCCTGCCGCAGCGCCGCCTCCTCGATCTCGAGCTGCATCACACGCCGCGTGATCTGATCCAGCTCGGCGGGCATCGAGTCGATCTCGGTGCGGATCACCGCGCACGCCTCGTCTACCAGGTCGATCGCCTTGTCCGGCAGAAACCGGTCGGTGATGTACCGGTTCGAGAGCGTCGCCGCGGCCACCAGTGCGGCGTCCTGGATCTTGACGCCGTGATGGACCTCGAACCGCTCGCGCAGCCCGCGCAGGATCGAGATGGTGTCCTCGACGGTCGGCTCGTCGACCGTCACCGTCTGGAACCGGCGCTCCAGCGCAGCGTCCTTCTCGATGTAGCGGCGGTATTCGTCGAGCGTGGTCGCACCGATGCAGTGCAGCTCGCCGCGCGCCAACATCGGCTTGAGCATGTTCCCGGCGTCCATGGCGCCGTCCGCTGCTCCGGCCCCCACCACGGTGTGCAGCTCGTCGATGAACAGGAGGATCCGCCCTTCCGCAGACTTGACCTCCTGCAGGACGGCCTTGAGGCGCTCCTCGAACTCGCCGCGGTATTTGGCACCGGCGACCAGCGCGCCCATGTCCAACGCGAAGATCGTCTTGTCGCGGAGTCCCTCGGGGACGTCTCCGCGCACGATCCGTTGCGCCAGTCCCTCGACGACGGCCGTCTTGCCCACCCCGGGTTCGCCGATCAGGACGGGGTTGTTCTTCGTCTTGCGCGACAGGATCTGGATCACGCGGCGGATCTCCGCATCGCGTCCGATGACCGGATCCAGGCTCCCGGACCGAGCGGTGGCGACCAGGTCGCGACCGTACTTCTCCAGGGCCTCATAGGAGGCCTCGGGGTTGTCCGTGGTGACCCGCTGACTACCGCGGACCTCGGACAGCGCGCCCAGCACCTTCTCGCGCGTGACGCCGTGGTCGGCGAGCAACCGCCCGGCGGCGGTGCGACCGCCGGTCTCCACGATGGCCAGCAGGAGGTGCTCGACCGAGATGTACTCGTCCCTGAGATGCTCCGCCTCCCGCCCCGCGGCCGCCAGGACCTCGGTGAGCGCGCGCGAGGTGTGCAACTGCCCGGTCGAGCCCGTCACTCGCGGGAGCCGGTTGACGGCCCGGTCGAGCTCGCCTCGGACGGAGCCGAGATTCACCCCGGTGCGTTCGAGCAGCCGCCCGATCAGGCCGTCGGTCTGGTCGATCAGGGCGAGCAGGAGATGCTCGACGCCGACCTCGGTGTTCTTGTGATCCAGCGCGATCGTCTGCGCATCGCGCAGCGCCTGCTGTGACCGCTCGGTGAGTTTGGTTGTGGCCATGCCGATCTCATCTCCAGTGTCGGGGTTCGATGCGGGCTAGAAGTTCCTCGAGCGCCTCGATGCGCGCGAGTAGGTCGGATGCGAGCAAGGCGCCGGCATAGTTGAGCCCCAGGTCGTACCGGAGTCGGGCGACCCGGGCCAGCCGCGCCGCGGCGTCGGGCGGGAACAGCGGACGGTCGCTCGTCCCGCCGCCCGCCTCGAGCGCACCGAGTGCGATCAACTTCCGAACCACCTCGGGATGCAGGCCTGCCTGACCCGCGACCGCCTCGAGGGTGACCAGCGGCGCCCCGTCGGGGCCGATACGTTGGATCGCGACCAGGGCGCGACTGCCGGGACGCGTCATTTCAGCACCTCACGGGGATTGAACTGGGTCGCCGCGAGCTTCTCGTACAGTTCGCGCTGCTCATCGCTCAACTCTTTCGGCACCATGATCTGAATGTGGGCGAACAGGTTGCCCGTCTCGTTCCCCGGCCCGGGCATCCCCTCGCCGCGCAGCCGCAGCTTGCGTCCGCTCGACGAACCCGCCGGCACCCGGACCTTGACGGTGCCGGTGAGCGTGGGCACGGGAACGGTCGCCCCCAGCGCGGCCTCCGACGGTGACACCGGCAGATCGACGTGCAGATCGCGGCCGTCCAGCCGGAATCGGGGATGTTCGACGAGGCGCACCCGCAGGAACAGGTCACCCGGCGGGCCACCGTCGACCCCCGGACCACCTTCACCAGCGAGCCGGATCCGCTGCCCGTCCCGCACCCCCTTCGGGACGTTGACGTCGTAGTCACGGCCGTCTTCGAAGCTCAGGTGCCTACTGCGGCCCGCGGCCGCCTCTTCGAGCGTGAGATCCAGGGTGGCCTCGTGGTCGGCACCACGCCGCGGATATGTGCCGAAGCCCTCACCGCGTGCGCCGCCACCGGCGCGCCGCCCCCCGCCGAACAGGTTCTCGAAGAAGTCGCTGAAGTCACCACCCTGGCCGTATCCGGCGTCGCCGCCGAAGCCACCGAAGTCCGCTCCGCGAAATCCCTGCGCACCCGAGACGTCCTGCCCCGATCGCCAATCGGCGCCCAGCCGGTCGTACTGCTCGCGTTTCTCCGGATCGCGGAGGACCTCGTAAGCCTCCGAGATCTCCTTGAAGCGATCCTCGGCGCCGGACTCCTTGTTGACGTCCGGGTGGTTCTCACGCGCGAGCTTGCGGTACGCCTTGCGGATGTCGTTCTCGCTGGCGTCCCGCGGGACACCCAGCGCCTCGTAATAGTCGTGGTATCCGACCGGCATCAGTGTCCGCCCGCCTGATGCCGACCCACGACCACCTGCACCGGACGCAGCACTTCACCGTCGGCGGTCTCGAAGCCGGAGCGAGCCACCTCGAGGACCTTCTGATCCGAGTCGGCATCGGCAGGCACCGCCGCGATCGCGTCGTGGCGCGCGGGGTCGAAGCGGCCACCGGCCGCGTCGATGCGTACGGCTCCCTGCCGGGCGAGGATGGCGTTCATCTGCTCGAGCACGGCGGTCAGGCCCGGGTCGCCGGGCTCCATCCGCAAAGCTCGCTCGACGCTGTCCA
>CAJCHX010000135.1 GCA_903970215.1 Acidobacteriaceae bacterium | reverse complement strand
GTTCGACACGTTCGCCGCGGACGGGGCTCGGCTCCGACTCGTGTTCGCGCCCGGCGACTTCCGGCACTTCGTCGACGCGACGGACGGCATGCATGCCGTGCAACACGCAGTCGATCCGGTCCCGACCACGGCGACGGCTATCGGTGACCACACCTCGTACAACATCGAGGTCCGCCGCGCTGTCGTGCAGCAGGTACTGGACTCGCTGGATCTTGCGAGGCCGGTCGCGGGCGTTGCTGCGGTCGCGCCGCAGACCGAGCCCGCCGTCGTGGTCGCGCCGAGCGAACCTGTAGTCCCCCAGCCGACCGGGGAGCGGGGCGAGGCGTAGCCGCTGCCGAGCCGATCGCCGCAGCGATCAGGCTGAGCCCAACCGCAGACGCCGCCGCGGCGCGCTCATAACCTGTTCTTCCCCCACGCCGGGGCATTCGTGGGCACCATGCTCAGTTTCGCCACGTTCGCGGTCGGCTTCTTGGTGCGACCGATCGGTGGCCTGGTATTCGGACACGTCGGCGACCGGATCGGCCGGCGCCGCACACTGGCCGCCACCATGTTGCTGATGGGTGTGGCCACCGCCTTGATGGGCGCACTCCCCACCGCCGCGCAGGTAGGGGTCCTCGCGCCGATCCTGCTCCTCGTGCTGCGCATCATCCAGGGGTTCGCCCTCGGCGGTGAATGGGCCGGCGCGGTCCTCCTCGCGGTCGAGCATGCACCCGCAGGCCGCAAGGGCCGGTTCGGGTCGATCCCGCAAGTGGGCCTGGCGCTGGGCCTCGGGCTCGGCACGGCCGTGTTCGCCCTGCTGCAGACGGCACTCACCAGCGCCGAATTCCTCCGGTACGGATGGCGGATCGCGTTCGGGGTGAGCATCGTGCTGGTGGTGATCGGCGTACTCGTCCAGCTCGCCGTAGACGAGACCCCCGCCTTCGTCGCCGCCGCACGGTCGTTGGACGTCTCGCGCGCACCGGTCCTCCAGCTACTCGCGGACCGGACGACCCGTCGAAACACGGGGCTGGGCCTGCTGGCGCGGTGGGGCGAAGGCAGCGCGTTCAACACCTGGGGGGTCTTCGCGCTGACCTACGCCACAGCCTCGCTTGGACTGCATAAGGTGCCGGTACTGATCGCCGTCACGGCGGCGGCAGCGGTGATGGCGGTGGTGATCCCCCTGTCCGGTTCACTCACTGACCGGTTCGGGGCGGTCCGGGTGTACGGGGTGGGCGTGGCGCTCTCCGGCCTGGCTGTGTTCCCGGTGTTCGCCCTGTTCGGCACCCACTCCATCGCGTGGTTCACGGTTGGGTTGATCGTCGCGTTCGGCTTGGTCTACGGACTGTTCTACGGCGCGCAAGGCACCCTGTTCGCGCAGCTCTTCCCTACCGAGGTCCGGTACACCGGGGTCTCGTTGGTCTACCAGTTCTCCGGTATCTACGCTGCCGGGCTCACACCGCTGATCCTCACCGCGCTGACCCACAGCGCTCACGGCGCGCCGTGGCCCGCCGCGGGGTATCTGGTCGTCACGGCCCTCATCTCCGTGCTGGCGACGGTGTGGATCGGGAAGGTGTCAGGTGCCTCGCCGGACGCCGTGCCGTCGACGACGGTGCCGGACGCCGCAGCGGAGGGCGCAACCGGCGGCACTACCCCGGCGACCGCCGACGTGGTCACAGTCGCGGCCGAATGAGGCTGCGCGGCAATCAGAGCCGGCCCGCGTTCCGCGGAACGTTGCCCGACGCGTTCCGCGGAGCGTTGCCCGACGCGTTCCGCGGAACGCGCGGGTGTCGATACGCCCCGTGACTCCGGCAGATCACAGAGAGGGCTTCGCGGGCTCCTCTCGCACCTGTTCTCCCTGCGCAGCGTAGGTGCTCTCGGTCGCGGACTTGGCTGGGCGCCACCATTGTTCGTTCGTGCGGTACCAGTCCACGGTCTGCGCGAGGCCGTCCCGGAAGTCGCGGTACCGCGGCTCCCACCCCAGTTCGGTCCGTAGCGGAGTGGGGTCGATGGCGTACCGCAGGTCGTGACCCGGACGGTCGGTGACGAAGTCGAAATCGTCCGCCTCCCTGCCGAACTGCTCGAGGATCAACCCGATCACGGTCCTGTTGTCCAACTCACCATCGGCCCCGATCAGGTACGTCCGTCCGATCTCGCCTCGGTCGAGGATGGCCCACACCGCCCGGTTGTGGTCGTCGACGTGGATCCAGTCGCGCACGTTGCGTCCCGCGCCGTACAGACGTGGGCGCACGCCGTCGATCAGGTTGGTGATCTGCCGCGGGATGAACTTCTCGACGTGCTGGTACGGCCCGTAATTGTTCGAGCAGTTCGAGATGGTGGCCCGAACGCCGAAGGACCGCACCCACGCCCGCACCAACAGGTCGCTGGATGCCTTGGTCGACGAGTACGGACTCGAAGGATTGTATGGCGTGCTATCGGTGAACCGATTCGGGTCGTCGAGCTCGAGATCTCCGTATACCTCGTCGGTCGACACGTGGTGGTAGCGCACATCGTGCCGGCGCACCGCCTCGAGCAACGAGAAGGTGCCCACGACGTTCGTCTGCACGAACGGCCAGGGGTCATTGAGCGAGTTGTCGTTATGCGACTCGGCCGCGAAATGCACCACTGCATCGGCGTCGGACACCAAGCGGCCAACGAGTTCGCGGTCGCAAATATCGCCGTGCACGAAGTCAATGCGGTCGCCGAGTGATGCAAGCGATTCTCGGTTGCCCGCGTAGGTCAGCGCGTCGAGTACGGTGACCTGCACGTCTGGGTGTTCATCCACCGTCTGATGGACGAAGTTTGCTCCGATGAATCCGGCGCCGCCGGTGATCAAGATTCGCACACCGCAACGATACCGGATTAGAAATCTTCTGGCCGTTATTGCATATATCACGCGCTCAAATACTTTGTTGTTGCAACATGTTTTATGATATATCCCCAGTTCGCGATAATTATTGACGGCCAACTCTCGAGTGACTTAAAGTGACGCGTGATGCCACTGTTTCGTATGTGGCTGATTGTTCTCGTTCCGAGGAAGGCCCCCCATGCGCCGGTACGCGCAGCTCGCTGTCGTTGTCGTCTGCCTCATCGGCGCCTACCTCGTGTTCGTGCCGCGCGCCGCCGGGGCGAACGTCGTTGTCAACGCAGCCTCCATGACCGTTTCCCCGTCATCGGCGGCGACAGTGATCACCGACTCGACGGCCACCAGCGGGAAGGCGCTCGAGTTCACGGCTAACGGAACCGCATCCGTGTCGGGAACGGTGGCCGCGTCCACTCAAATAGTGGTTCGCGCCCGCGGAACCAATTGCTTCGGCGCCCCGACGATGGCGGTGGAACTGGACGGCACCACGATCGCGTCCGAGAACGTCACCCCGACCACGTACACGTCGTACACGATCAGCACCACGATCGCCGCCGGGACGCACACGCTGGCAGTCGCTCTCACCAACGTGTTCGACCTGATCTGCGCCCGCAACCTATACGTCGACACGATCACGGTGGTCCCAGCAGCCGTGCCCACG
>CAJCHX010000134.1 GCA_903970215.1 Acidobacteriaceae bacterium | reverse complement strand
CCGGCGGGCGCCCGCCCGGGCCGTCCCGCGCGTCCCGAGGGGATGGATGCCGCCGGGACACGCCGCCCGATCGGAGACCCGCGCGATCCCAATGGACCGCGGCGTGGCGCGCACGACCGACCGGGAGCATCGCTCCCCCGTCTGTCGGGACGACCGTCCGATCAGCCGGATCTGCCGAGCCTCGGCGACCGTCGGGACGAACGGGGCGGAGGCCGTGTCCGCGCCCCCGAGCCTGGGCGCTTCGACCACTACCGGCCACCGCGCTACCGCGGAGACGCCGAGCCCAACTACCGCGACGACTTCGACGACGCTCCCCCACCGGAACCCACACGCCGGGAGATCCGGCGCCACCGGTACAAGGACTGACGTCCGGGCCTCCGCAACGCTCGTGCCCGAACCACCCCTACGCAACACCCGGCCGGAACCCCTACGCAGCACCCGGGCCAGAACACCTCGGTACTAGTGGAACGTCTCGCCACGACCGAGCATCTCGACCAGCGCTGTGATGCGCCGAGCTCTGGTCTCCGCCCGTTTCGCCGTCTCGATGCGGTAGATCACCGCGTACCGGTTGGCCGATCCCAACGTCGCGAAGAAGTCGCGGGCGGTGGGAGCGGCGTCCAGAGCGGCCTGCAGGTCGGCCGGCACCACGGCTGCCGCCGGACCGGCGTACGCGGCCGCCCACCGGCCGTCAGCGACGGCCGCATCCACCGCGGCTTGGCCCGCGGGGCGCATCCGGCCCGCAGCGGTCAACCGATCGATGTGGTCACGATTACGCGCAGACCACGAGCTCCGGGCCGTGCGCGGTGTGAAACGCTGCCGGTAGTAGTCGTCGTCCACGCGCCGCACCTGACCATCGATCCACCCGAAGCACAGCGCCACGTCCAACGCCCCCGGATAGTCGATACTCGGCACGTCCACGTGCTTCTTGGCCATCAGCACCCACACCCCGGGGGCGCAGTCGTGATGCTGCTCCAACCAACGTTCGAACTCGGCTGCGTCCGCGAAAAGGATCTCAGGCAGGTCGGCCGCCACAGCCGGTTCAGGCCTTGGCGCGGGGCCGCAACTCGCGCGGCAGAGCGAATACCAGCGTCTCGTTGGCCGTGGTGACAGTCTCGACGTCGGTGAATCCCGCCCTCGCGAGGTACTCGACCACCCCGCGGACCAGGACCTCCGGCACCGACGCACCCGACGTGACTCCTACCGTTCCCGCCCCTGTCAGCCAGGCAGGGTCGATCTCGCGGGCGAAGTCGATCAGGTACGACGCACCCGCGCCGGCCTGCAGCGCTACCTCGACCAGCCGCTTCGAGTTGGACGAGTTGTTCGAGCCCACGACGATCACCACGTCGCACTGCGGCGCCATCGCCTTGACCGCCACCTGGCGGTTCTGGGTGGCGTAGCAGATGTCGTCGCTGGGCGGATCCTGCAGCTTGGGGAACTTCTCGCGCAGCCGACGCACGGTCTCCATGGTCTCGTCCACACTGAGCGTGGTCTGCGACAGCCAGATCACCTTGTCCTCGTCGCGCACCGTGACCGATTCCACGGCCTCCGGGCCGTCGACCAACTGAACGTGCTCGGGTGCCTCGCCCGCGGTGCCCTCGACCTCTTCGTGGCCCTCGTGGCCGATCAGCAGGATGTCGTAGTCGTCCCGCGCGAATCGCTTGGCCTCCTGATGCACCTTGGTGACCAGCGGGCAGGTGGCATCGATGGTGCGCAGATGCCGCTCCGCGGCGCCTGCATGTACAGCGGGGGACACGCCGTGCGCCGAGAACACGAGCAGCGCCCCCTCGGGCACCTCGTCGGTCTCGTCGACGAAGATCACGCCCTTCTCCTGCAGGGTCTCCACGACGTGCCGGTTGTGCACGATCTCCTTGCGGACGTACACCGGCGCACCGTGCTTCTCGAGGGCCTTCTCGACCGTCTCGACCGCACGGTCGACGCCCGCGCAGTAGCCGCGCGGCTCGGCCAGCAGTACGCGCTTGGCAGAAGTCATGGGTCAAGGCTACGGCACCTGGTCACCCGTGCGCGTTTGTCGATCCCCCCTTCGCTGCGCTCGCCCCCTGTCTGAATCCCCCTTCGCTGCGCTCGCCCCGTGTCTCGATCCCCCTTCGCTGCGCTCGCCCCGGGCCGATGAGGCACCCTAGTGGGATGAGCCGTTTTCCATTCGTCATCCGCGTGGCGGTGGGCGCCGTGGCCGTCGCCGCCGAGAAGGGGCAGGACCTGGTGACCGGTGCCGTGGGCGCGCCGCTCGTCGTCGGCAGCAAGGGCGCTCAGACGTTCCTGAAGATCCAGCAGGACCTCGCGGAGCTCGCGGTGCGCGGCGACGAGGCGATCGAGGCGCTGTTCCCCAACAAGCCCGAGGAGCACCCCGCGTGGGCGACGTTCGACGAGGAGGAGGACGTCGAGGTCGAGATCCCCGCGCCGCAGACCGCGACGCCACCGACCACGACGCCACCGACCACGACGCCACCGACCGCAGTCGAGCCGGTATCGGTGGCCGGGGTCGAGCGG
>CAJCHX010000133.1 GCA_903970215.1 Acidobacteriaceae bacterium | reverse complement strand
CTGCGCTGCGAGTGTGCAGTGGACAATTCGGGCGGCAGCCGTTCGATTCGGCGAGGCTCCTGCGGGTTGTTCAGCCGATCTGCTCGAAAAGGGACACGATGATCCCTTCGGGCCCACGCACGTATGCCATCCGCACGCTGTTCTCGTACTCGCCGATGCCGCCGCCGAGCCCGTAGCCCGCCGCAGCCAACTCGTCGACGACCGCGTCCAGGTCGCCGACCTCGAATGACACATTGCGCAGCCCGATCTCGTTCGCCATCGGTGCGGCGACCCGACGACGTGGTCGGGCGTGACGAAGCTCGACAGCTCGAGCCGACATCCTCCGCCGGGCGCCCGCAGCATCGCGATCGCACAGTGCGCGCCCGGTATACCGCAGACGCTCTCGACGAACTCACCTCGAACCGACCCGGTGCCCTCGACTTCGAGTCCCAGCCCGACGAAGAACGCCGTGGCAGAGGCGAGGTCCGCGACGGTGATGCCGACGTGATCGAAACGTTGTATGTGCGCCATGGGGACCATCCTCCGATATTTGTCCTGTCGATTCGATGCTGGAACGGGGCCGGTCCGGGACTTCGACGGACACCGAGGCCGGGAGATGGCTAGTAGATCACTGCCAGTCGGGTAAGAATCGCACTGCCGCTCCGCGCCGTGAATTATGGTCGGCGCACCCCACGATAAGTCAACAAAGGGGGACGAGTGGCTGGAAGAATTAGTATTGCGCCCGCGGGAGAACTCGATTCTTCGGCGACCGTTTCGGAACCGGTGACGTTCGGTCTCGATGGGGCGCGATACGAGATCGAACTGTCGCCCGACAGCGCCGCGCTCCTCCGTGCGACGCTGGAGCGATGGATCACCTTCGCTCGCCCCATCGGGCTGGTGTCGAAGCCGGTGACCGGCACCGTCGATGCGCGAGCGGTCCGTCAGTGGGCGGCCGAACGAAATTTCCCCGTCCACATTCGGGGGCGTCTATCGAGGGCTGTGATTCATGCATTCGTCGACGCACACGAACCGTAGCGGCAACCACGTCGATCCAGTTGCACCTGCGACACCGTCGGCACCCGCGAGAATTCCCGGATTGGAACACCCAGATGGGCTCGACAGGAATCATCGTCGTGTTGTCGCTCGTGACGTCGTCGATATTTCTCGCAGCTGCAACGGTCACCGTACGCAACGCAAACAGGGCGATGCACGTCCTCGCCACGGAGCGAACCTCGCTTCATCTCAGACTCCGCGATGCCGAGGATCGGTTGTACCGGCGCGATCGTGAATACGATCGACTGGCGCAGGCGTACCACAGTCTCCGGTCGCAGCTCGCCGAGGCGCCCGACGCCGGCACCGTTCTCATCCATCCGAAAGGCTGACCGACCTGCGGGCAACCTGCTGATCGTGTGTGAAATCTGCCTCGGTGCTGCATCTGAGCTTGCAGCCGATACACTATGAAACAATCGGCCCAATTCGCGACTCCCGCATGTTGGGGCCATTAAGCAACGCCGCCATCCGGCCACCCCTCGAAAGTTTCTTCAGATCCCGCACGGCCAATTGTGAGAATCGCAGCGGGTCAGCTGGCGCGGGCGTTCGAACCGCCATACCCGCAGGTCACGGTAGGTAGAGAAGCAATCTGAACGAATGCCACACGAACACCGACAGCGTTTCCAGCCACCAATTTCCTGCTAGTTCCGCAAGAATTTCCGGTTGCGCTTCGGATTCGCTGTCAATTATCGTCATGCTGCCTGGGGCAACCCGAGGAGATCCGTCACCGAACCCATTTACGAGACAGTTGTTTCGGGGACCGACGGGTCGGCGTGACGAAGCCGATCTACGACATCGAGGGGCATGAATGAGGATTGAGAATCGCGCGCTGTGCGCTGGCGCACTCGCGGTGACCGCGATCGCGGGGGGTTCTGCGTTGGGAGCCGGCGCAGTTCATGCCGACACGCACGTGCGACTACCGAACGGCAGGAAAATCGTGACCACCGATGGCGGCTTCAGCGTCGTGTTGCGGTCGGACCACAACCAGGTCGACATCCTCCCGTCGCTGGCCACCGCGCAGACCCGAACGACATGGGTCACTACCCAAGGCTATGTGGACATCAAGGGCGGCAAGAATGTAACCGGCACGCTGAACCTGTCGTTCATCTCGGGCTGCCAGTTTCCCGGCGCGATCAGCGTGAGCCTCAGCGGGACCGGTCCGGGCGCGGGGCTCAGCGCGTCGAGCAGCGGCGTCTCGCCGAGCGCCTCACTCGGCAGCGGCTCCGCCGGGCTGACCATTCCGCTCTCGCCCGGCACCACCTCCGGGGTCACCGGTAATGCGAACCAGTACCCATGGACGTCGATCCTGGACAACGTGACGATCAGCAAGCCGGGTACGTGGTCGGTGGGACTGAAGGACTACGACGTGAACTACGGCAACTGCTCGGGCTACGCGCAGGCGCGCGTCGTCACCTGGGTGGAACTGACCGGTAGCAACCGCGTCGAGGGCTTCCTCTACGGTGCCCCGTTCAGCCTCGGCTGACCCAGCCCATCCCACTCGTTTCCCGAGCCGCTACCCGTTCTCGAGCCGTACACATTCCAATCCCCGTCCCGCCGGACCTCGGCGGCCGAACTCCCGCGAGGATCGAAATACATGAAGAACCTGATCACCGGCGGCGCCATCGTCGCGGCCGCCGCCAGCGTGGCCCTGACCGCACTCGCATGCGGCACCGCCAACGCCGACACGTTCATCCCACTCCCCGGCGGCAGGACCGTGCAGCCGCTACCCGGCGGCGGCTCCATCGTCGTCACCCTGACGGGCGAGCATGCCGTGCTGTCGCCCGGCATGGTCGCGCTGCCCACCACCCGCAACGCCTGGGTCTCGGGCACGGTCCGCGCCCACATAACCGGGCCGAAGCCGGGAAACGGCACCCTCAAGGCCGGTTACGTGGTCGGCTGCCAAGTGGCACTCGGCAGTACCTCGGTCGGCATCACCGGCAGTGGGGACAGTGGCGTGTCGCTGTCCGGGACCAGCGTCAGTGTCGCACCGAGCATCAGTGCGAGCTCGAGTGCGTCGATGTCCCTGTCGGCGGGCACCATCGCCGCCGAGTTCCTCACCTTCGACAAGCCCACCTGGCCCAAGGCCGGCGACTCCTTCAAACCGGATGTGACCGGCGACATGGGCTGGCAGGGCGTGACCAACAACTTCGCGTTCACGGGCGACTCGGGCTCGCTCGCCTACTCGGACGAGACCATCGGCGTCGACCAGTGCGCCGGCTACGCGCAGGCTCGGTTCTTCGTCTACGTCACCGGTCAGAGCGGCAATCACGAGGGCACCGCAGTGCTCTGGGGTAAGCCGTTCACACTCGGGTGATCACAGCTTCGAGCGAGGCCCCTCACCGCCTCAACCGGAGAACACGACGAGGGGAGGGTCCCACCTGTCCCTCCCCTCGTCCTCCCCACACCGGGCGCGCGGTGCCTTCACGATGCTCGCGACGGAAGAGACATGCCGGGCTGAGTTCGAGCCGAAGGGACGGGCAGTGACTGGACTGGAGTCGGGCGCGGACAGGACGCGGGTCCTGGTCGTCGACGACGAACGGAACATCCGCGAGGTGCTGACGACGGCACTCCGGAGCAGCGGGTTCTCGGTGACGAGCGTCGCCACCGCATCCGACGCGCTCAATGCTGCGGCCTCGTTTCGGCCACACATCATGATTCTCGACGTGATGCTTCCCGACCACGACGGATTCGCAGTCGCGACCAGAATGCGCAGCGCCGGCGACCACATCCCCGTGTTGTTTCTCTCCGCCCGGTCCGCCACGGCGGACCGGGTCGCCGGGCTCGGCCTCGGCGACGACTACGTCACCAAGCCGTTCAGTCTCAACGAGGTGATCGCGCGCCTGAGCGTGATCCTCCGCCGCGTTCGCCCTGATTACCGCACTGATCGCAACCTGCGCTACGACGACCTGCTGCTCTGCGACGAGACCGGCGAGGTGTGGCGCGCGGGACTTCCGATTGCGCTGTCGCCGACTGAATTCCGCCTCCTTAGCTACCTGGTGAGCAACGCGGAGCGCGCGGTCACCAAGATGCAGATCCTCGATCATGTGTGGACCTACGAATTCGATGGTGACCGGCGCATCGTCGAGGTCTACATCGGCTACCTTCGACGGAAACTCGATCCGACCGGCCCACCATTGATCCATACCCTGAGGACGATCGGCTACGTCCTGCGCCGGCAACCGACCACCGCGGCGCCCGGGGCCGCATGAGGCGGGTACGCACGGCCGGATGAGGCAGGTCGCTCACAGACACCGAATCCAGGACGCGGCTCGTTCCATCGCCGAGACGGCCAGGCACTCCGGTCATAGCGACATCCTGGTCGAACAGAACCTCTCCGCGCGCTAACGTGAGGTCGAGCGATCGGAGTGTCGAGTGAACGACTCGGACAGGCCTATACCTCAAGGTCGACTCGGTCGGCCGGTGCCGCGAGGCCGGCTCCGCCGCACCATGCCACTGACCGGATTCACCGCCCGGGCCGCGGGCGGGCGGGTGGTTGCCGCGTTGCGGGAGCGAGCGGGCGACGAGGGCGCTGTGGAGCGATATCACGAACGAACCGCTGAACGCTATACCGAGCTGCTCGGGCATTCGAAGGGCGTGCTGATGAAGGCCGGCCAGATGTTCTCGCTGGTCGACCTCGGCGCGGCCGAAGGCGGGCTCTCGCCCTACCAGCGAGCGCTGACGAGGCTGCAGAACAACGCCCCACCGATGGCGCCGGCACTCGCCCGGCGCGTGGTCGAGGAGGATCTGGGCCGACGCGTCGAGGACGTCTTCGCCGAGTTCGGGGCCGAGCCGGTAGCTGCGGCGTCCATCGGGCAGGTGCACCGCGCGGTGTTGCCCGACGGGCGGACGGTGGCCGTCAAAGTGCAGTATCCCGGTGTCGCCGAAGCGATCCGGGACGATATGGCGAACACCGAGCTGCTCACCACCGTCCTGCGGCTGCTCTCGCCGGCCACAGGCGGCATGCCCGACCTCCGTGCGGCGACAGCCGAGATCGCAGAGCGGATCGGTGAAGAACTCGACTACCGCCGCGAGGCGGCCAACATCGTCGCGTTCGCCGAGCTGTACCGAGGGCACCCGTACATCCGGATTCCCGACATCGTCCCGGAGGCCTGCGGCGATCGGGTGATCACCATGACATACCTCGACGGGATGGATTGGGCCGCAGCCAAACAGGCCGACCAGAGCCTCAAGAACACGTGGGCGGAGGTGATCTCGCGGATGGTCACCGGGTCGTACCGGCACTCCGATCTGTTCCACGCCGACCCGCACCCGGGCAACTACCGGTTCGGCGCCGACGGACGCGTGGGCTTCCTCGACTTCGGCTGCATCAAAGTACTACCCGAGGACCAGCGGCTGCGGATGGTGCAGATGCTGCGGGCGACACTCGAGGGGCGGCGGTCAGACCTGTACGCTCTGATGACCGAAAGTGGTTTCTTCCCTGGAGATTCCACGTCCTCCGGATCCACGTCCTCCGGATCCAAGTCCTCCGGATCCACGTCCGCCGGATCGGGGCTGACGGTGGACGAGGCCTACTCGTGGTGGGCCGACCTGGTACAGGAGTTGCTGGACGAACAGCCCGTCACGTACGGGCTCGACGACCGCGACCGCGTGGTGCGGACACTGATCGATATCCGTGGCGCCGACCATCCGGTGCGGCGCATGACCATCCCGCGCGACTACGTGTTCTTCTCCCGGATCAGCTTGTCGCTGGGCGGAATCCTGACCGCGCTCAACGCCACGATGTACGCTCGGGCCATCGTCGACGAACTGGACGGAATCGCGGCGCCGGTCACCGACGTGGGCCGGGCGCACGCGACATGGGTTCGCGAACGCGGCCTGCCCTACGGAATGGACCGGCATGACCGCGTTTGACCCGACCACCCGTGCGCCGACGGCGCCGAGGCTGCCCTGGGATCCCGCCGACCCGTACGCGTTCTACGAAAGCCGTAGGCGCGCAGGCGATGTCGTCTGGGACGACGAGGCGCACGCATGGCTGGTGCTCGGATACGAGGCTGCGCGCAGCGTCCTGCGCGACCCCGGCTGGTCGAGCGACCCCCTTGTCGACCCGGTGGCGCGTGCCGCGCTGGGGCCCGTCGGCGCCCAGTTCGCCGCGCGGACGATGCTGTTCACCGACGGCGCCACGCACCGGCACCTGCGCGGGCCGCTGCGGGACGTGTTCGCCCGGGGGTTCGTGGCCGGCCTTCAGACGGGCATCGACGCCATCGTCGCCGATGTGGTCGACCACCCGGCGACCGGCGAGGTGGTCGACCTGATGGCCGGCATCGCGCTGCCGCTCCCGCTGGCCGTGATCGGCGAGTGGCTCGACCTCGATCCCGACTGTTCGGACCTGCTACGGGAACTGTCGCCCGCCATCATCCGCACGCTCGGCGCACTCGCCGACGAGGCGGACCTGCGCGCCGGGAGCGAGGCCGCGGCGGCGCTCATGGCACAGTTCCTGCCGATCGCGGCGGACCGGCGCGCCCATCCCGGCGATGATCTGCTGAGCTTCCTCGCCACCGACCCGACGCTGGACCTCGACGAGGTGGTCGCCAACACGCTGCTCCTCGCGGTCGCGGGGCACGAGACCACGGCCAACGTCCTCGGCAGCGGCCTGGTGCGCCTGCTCACACCCGCGCCCGACGGGACGCCGCCGGCCGCGCGCTTCGCCCCGGATGACCCCGGCCTGGTGTCCGAGCTGCTGCGGCTGGACGCGCCGGCGCAAGCGGTGGTACGCACCGCGACCGCGGACCACGACATCGCCGGCGTGCGGGTGCCGACCGGCGACACCGTCCTCGTGGTGGTTGCGGCCGCGAACCGGGACCCTGCCGAGTTCGACGATCCCGCGGCCTTCCGGCCCGGCCGCGGCGGCCCCGCCGCACTGTCGTTCGGCTACGGCGCGCACCACTGCATCGGCGCTGCGCTCGCCGAACTCGAACTCAGCGCCGCGCTGCCACGAATCCTCGCGCGGCGGCCCCGCCTCGCGGGGCCCGTGACGTGGCGAGACACCCCGGCGATTCGCGGGCCGCGCGCCGTGCCGGTGGTGTTCGAGGCCGATTGAACCGCGGGTCAGACGCCACCTGAACGACCGGCGTGCACCGGACATCCCGGGGCGAACGTGCCCAGCGCGGCGGTCTGGAACCCCTTGGGGTAGCTGCGGATCCGGTGCATGGACTCGACCGTCAACGGACGCCGACGGCGCGGCAGCCGCGCGACGACAGCGCTGCGGGCGCGCAGGCCGGACTTCACCAGCCGGCGCCAGCGCCGGCCGGGCTCCCCGTACTGAAAGGCGGCGAGCAGGGGCGGATCCATCAGGGCGTACGCGGCCTTTCGCGCCACCGACTCCGGCACCCCCGGGTAGAACGTCGCGAGCAGGCGCAGCGTGGAGTCCGCGACCGCGCGGGCGCCGCGGTCGAAGGCGAAGTGATCCCGCTCGTAATCGTCCATGAGCCGCGCGAAACCGTCGTAGTCGTGCGGGATGTCACGGATACCCATCCGGCGCCCCACCGCCTCGAAGTACCGCACGGTGGCGACCACCTCGTCGTCGGTCAGCCGGCGCCAGCCGTACGCAGTGATCCAGCGGACGGGCACCACGACGAATGTCGCCAGCACGTACCGCATGTCGTCGTTGGAGATGTCGTACATCCGGTGCATCTGGTTGATCCGGCGGATCGCCTGCTTCCCCGCAGTGCTGTCGAGACCGTGAACGAGCGGCACCTCGAGGAGCAGCGCGGTGTCGTCGTACCGCTTCTGCACCCGCTCGGTGAACTCGCCGGTCTCGAACAACAATCGGCCGATGGTCGGCACCGCATAGGTGCGGAACAGGGCGAAGCTCAGCGATTGGTTCATATCCCACGGGAACTCGAATTGGGTGAGGTCGCGATAGATGTCCTCGAACCGGGTCTGAGGATCGAGACCTGCGGTGCGCCGTGTGTGGGCCATGTGCGCTTCCTCCATCGTCGGCGGTCCCACCGAGCATAAGTCGACTTATGGAGATGCGCAATGGGTCACACCACGAATGGCTAGGCTGGTCGGCGTGCCCGATGAGAACTCACGCCGAGGCGGTCCCTCCGAGGGGATCCGGCGCCGGTACCTCGACGCCGGAATGGAGGTGCTGGCCGTCCAGGGTTATCCCGGCCTGAAGCTGGCGTCGGTATGCCGACACCTCGGTACCACGACCGGCTCCTTCTATCACGCCTTCGACAGCTGGGCGGCCTTCCAATCCGCGCTCATCGCGCACTGGCGCCGCACCAAGTCCGATGAGCTGATCCGTGCCACCGCCGAGATCACCGATCCCACCGCACGTCTCGACGCGCTGACAGAGGTCGGCCTGACCCTGCCACACGCGACGGAGCGGGCGATCCGGGTGTGGGCCGCCAACGATCCCGCGGTCGCAGAAGTCCAGGAGGCCGTGGACTCCGAACGCGTGCGGGCGCTGACGGAGGCATTCGAGGTGACGGCGGCCGATCCCACGCTCGCCCAGCGTCTGGCCACCGTGGCTATGCAGCTGCTCATCGGATACGAACTCGGCATGGGCACGATCGACGACCTCGCCTGGGCGTTCACGACCCTGCGCGAGGACTACGCCGGGGCGTGAGGAGGATCGACTCGATGAGACTCGCACACCGCGCGGCGTCCGCGTCGCCGTTCTACGCCATGGCCGTCTCGCAGCGAGCCGCCGAGCTCGAGGCGGCGGGCCACTCCGTCGTCCGGCTGTGTCTGGGGGAACCCGATTTCGGTGCCCCGCAGGCGGTTCGGGATGCGATGCGCGACGCGATGGACGGTCGCCCCCTGCCCTACACGTCGGCAACCGGGCTGCCGGCGCTCCGTGAGAAGATCGCACGCTTCTACCGCGCGCGGCACGGCGTCGAGGTGGACCCGGCCCGGATCATCGTCACGTCCGGCGCGTCCGCCGCGCTGCTGTTGGTGACCGCCGCGACCATCGATCCGGGTGACGAGGTGATCCTCGCCGACCCGTCCTACCCGTGCAACCGGGAGCTGATCGCCACGTTCGGCGGCCGGGTGGTCGCGGTCCCGACGACGGCGCAGACCCGCTTCCAGTTGGACGCCGAGGCCGTCCGCGGAGCATGGACCGAGCGCACCGCAGCAGTCATGATCGCCACCCCGTCCAACCCGACCGGCACCTCGATCCCGGCCGGCGAGCTTGCGGAGATCTGCGCTCTGACCCGCGATCGCGGGGCCTGGCGGATCATCGACGAGATCTACCTCGACCTCAGCGATCCCACGCCGCACGGGCCGGCGCGCAGCGTGCTGTCGGTCGACCCGGACGCGGTGGTGATCAACAGCTTCTCCAAGTACTTCTCGATGACGGGCTGGCGGCTGGGCTGGTGTGTGCTGCCGCATACTCTGGTACCGGCCGCCGAGCGACTGGCGATGAACTATTTCATCTGCGCGTCCACACCCGCCCAGGTCGCCGCGCAGGTGTGCTTCACCGACGACACCATCGCCGAATGCGACCGGCGGAGGCAGGAATTCGCCGCACGCCGGTCGGTGGTCCTGGCCGGCCTCGCCGAGATCGGCCTCCCCGTCACTGCAGCGCCGGACGGCGCGTTCTACGCCTACTTCGACGTGACGGCCACCGGAATGGACTCCTGGAAGTTCTGCGAACGCGCGCTGCGCGAGGCTCACGTAGCGCTCACCCCCGGACGGGATTTCGGCACGCACACCGCCGATTCGCACGTCCGGCTGTCGTACGCCGCGTCCCGCGACGAGCTCAGGGAGGGACTCGCCCGGCTCGGCCGGTTCGTACGCGCGTAGGCCCTGCAGGAGCCGGCTCCGCGTGCTTCGTCTGCGGCGTCGCAGTCCGAGCGGTGCCGCCGCCGACGATCTCCACGATCGAATGTGGCGACCGGCACGCTGGGATCGCTACCGTCAGGAGACACGGTTCTTCTACCAGGTTGGAGCTATCACATGTCTCTCGCATATGACATCGTGGGGCCGATCTTGGCCCTGCTACTGGTCCTGTCGGCGTACGCCAAGCTCGCCCGTATGCCGCAGCTCGTCGAGGCCATCACCGCCCTGGGGGTGCCCACGCGAGCCCTCCCGATCCTGGCCGGCCTCGAGATCGCCGGCGCCGCCGGACTCCTGATCGGCATCTGGTGGGCGCCCCTCGGGATTGCAGCGGCGATCGGCGTGGTCGGGTATTTCATCGGCGCAATCACCGCACACCTCCGCAAGAGCGACTACCGAGGTAGTGCCGGTGCGGTCGTCATGTTCGTCGTCTCGATCGTCGCGCTGGTCCTGAGCATCGGGGCCGCGTAGCAACGACTCCGGTCGGCGACGGTCAGGTCGCAGTCTCCATCACCGAGTAGAGGCTGCGATAGACATCGAGCAAGGACGCCAGGTTCTCAGTCGTCCCGGACAGCATCACGAGGTAGCCGTACGAGCCGTCCTTAGCCTGCACCAGCGCGCGGTCTGCACGAGCCTCGATGTGGTGCACACCGGCGATGCCGTGCAGAACGTCCCGCCATCCCCGCCGCAGCGTCGTAGGCGTTCGCAACGGTGGTTGCAGGGCCAGCGCGTACGACACGCCCGGCCGAGTAGTCCACGAGTTCCGCGGCGCCGGCCGGCCCAGCGCCGACCAGGCAGCGCACTGGTGCAACGACACCCCCGTCGTATCCGAGACGATGCGAGGTACGCCACCTCCACCGACCCGACCGTTGACCTCGATGATGCGCGGGCCCTCGGCCGTCAGCTTGATCTCGGTGTGCAGGCACCCGAACTCCACCTCGAGCGCGCGAGCGGCGTCCACCACCGTCCGGGACAGCTCGGCCACGACCTCATCGGACAAGCCGGCCGGCGCGAAGGCCCCGGTCTCCCGGAAGTCCGCAGCGAGCGGCATCCGCCCGATCACCTGGATCGTCGTGACTTCGCCCCGACACACCACACTCTCGACGGATACGTAGTCCCCGAGGCCATCCCGGGTTTCGGGCGGATAAGCGCCCAGCAATTCCTCGATGATCATCGTCCGATAGTCACCGGCGGCGCGGTGAGCCGCCAGCAGTTCGAGCGCATCCGTTCTCGCCATTACCGCGAACGTATTGCGACCGCCCCAACCCACTGCCGGTTTCAACACCGCAGGGTACGTGACGGATTCGAGGGCAGCGGAGGTTTCAGCTGAGGTGGCAGCGACGTTCACCTCGGAAAAACGTGGACCCGGTATGCCCGCCGACGCAAGTGCGCGCCGTTGCGCGAGCTTGTCCACCAAGCGACGCGCAGTAGTCACACTGTTGCCTGGAAGACCTAGTTCGCCGGCGATTTCCGCAGTTCGGATCAGCTGACCATCGGCGAACGTCAGCACGGCGTCCACCCCGAGCGCGGCCAGCGCAGCAACAGACTTCCGTTCACCGCTGCCGATATCGCAGACCGTGCCGAACCGGGAAAGCTGGCGGAAATCCGAAGCGCTCAATCGCGCAGTGTCGACGGCCCAGACGAGATCCAACCAATTCGAATACTCACCCACGAGCTGCAGCAACGAGACCGATTCCGGCTCATGAATGATCGCGAGCTTCGGATTCCCCCGCGACTCACCCTCCCCCATACGTCCCCCAATGAAACGACCGGCCTCACCCGGCCGGAAACCGACATGCACAGCAAATGAGCAGGAAACGAGCAGGCGGAACGAACCAACCCTAGACTAGTTGCTCATGACCGACGTCGGGACACCACAGTGCCCCATCGATGAATTGACGGGCCTTCCAGATCGCCGCGGACTGGCGGGCGCCCAGGGGCGTCCCAGAGGATGTGCGCG
>CAJCHX010000132.1 GCA_903970215.1 Acidobacteriaceae bacterium | reverse complement strand
ACGATTCGAGCGGATCGGGATCGTCCGGATCCGGAGTGTAATAACAATGAATACTCAGGAAATCGCTCAACGAATCCGTGATAACGCATCCACTACGCCATTGATATTTCGATTTCAGGCTACGCGAGTGGGTGATCGGCTTTCCGGACGCGGCCCGCACGGTTTCGCCGAGATTCTGGACGAGGCGATACCAGGGTTGCGGCCCGCTATAGCTCAGTGGCGTCCGCGCCTGACTCTGATCGCTCGCCTCGTTGGTGACGTCGATACCCACGACGTGCGGGTACCGGCGAAGCAGTGCACCCCATATCCGATAAAGGCGTTGCGCAGAATCCCAGTCGGTGCCGGGCCCCCAATGCGAAAGATCGCCGCCGCAGGCGAGGACGAACAGGCCATGGGACGTGGCATAGTCGAGAACCTGCGCCCACCTGCGCAGATAGTCCTGAATATCGATCATGCGCGACGTGACGACATGGGTGTTTCCGAACACTCGGATGGAGTTGGCGCCGATGTCGAGGGCATCGTCGATCATCGGCCGGATCCAGGTGTCGAATTCCCAGCGTTGCCAGAAATCGACCCACACGTCGCTGGTGCTCACCCGCCCATCCGCGACGAACCGCGGATTGATGTTCACCCCACGCAGGCGGGCGTCAGCCGGTATCGAAAGCCCTGCTGGGGTCACACTAAAGGGACGGTGGCCGCCGTGGTCAGCACCACTCCGACGAGATGGACCGCGGCGGAGTACGTATCGTCCGAAGTCGTACCCTCCCGGGTGACCATCAGCTTCGACGCCGGAGAATCGGGCGCCACCCGATACTCACCCATCCTGGTCGTGGTGAGCACGGTGGCCGAGGTCGGCGCACGCGCCACCGACGCCTGCCACGTCGATACCGAATCGTCTCCGAACGGCACGTCCGAATCGATCCGCGTCAGACCTGTGGCCCACCTGACCGATCCTGCACCGGCGCGATCCGACACCCACACCAGGTCGACCGTCACTATGGCCGCGTCCGCAGGCAGGCTGACGATGGCGTACGAGTTGCTCTCCGCCTTCGGATACGTGATCACGGGCCAATCGCCGACGGTCGCCCGGTCTCCCTGGAGTTCGAGGGCGGAGACGAACTGCCTGGCGGAACCCGATCCGCGACGCATTCCGTCACCGACGTGCGCCGCGACCTCGTAGCCCCCGGCACCCGCAACCGCCGCGGCGCCGACGACCGCAGCACCTGTCAGTATCCGGCGCCGGGGCACGCCGTCGTCACGGCCGGTTCGACGCTTGAATTGCGTCATGGTCTTATGTCGCTCAGTGTTCGTCCTAACCCTGGCTGGGCACTCGATCTCCGACAGCGCCGACGGTGAAGGTAGTGGAACAGTAGTCCGAGCTCAACCATAGGCAGTCCCGATCAACCCAGCAGTGTGACAACGGCCATCCTCGCGACAACGGCCATCCTCGCAGCCGCGCACGGCCCACACCTACGGAGTCGATCAGGGTCCTCCCAGCGAATCACACGAAACTCACCAGACGGCGCCGATTTCCTCAGCCGCCACCCGTGGTCCGATCACACATTGATCACAAGTCCACCTTGCAGTATGTAGCATGTAGTACAGTCCGATTGCCACCCACAGGGTGGTTGCGCTCCGTCCGGCGACGCCGGTCGCGAACTGATCTGCACCGAGAGGCCGTCACCCGTGAAATCACCCAACCTGTTGCGCGTTTTCCGTGCGAATTGGCTAATGATAGCGCTCACCGTTGTCGTAGCCGTCGCTGTAGGTGTGGCCGTGTCGCTCACGAGTCCCCGTCAGTACCACGCAACTACCGAATTGTATGTAGCGGCGAACAATCAGACCTCCGGTATGGACGCCTACCAGGGCGTTCTCCTCTCACAACAACAGGTCGCCTCTTACGCGCTGCTGATCTCGAGCCCGGAGACGGCGGCACGCGCCCTGCGATCGATCGGATCGAATGCCGACCCGGCAGATCTCGCCAGTAGGATCAAGGCGACGTACGTGCCCGACACCGTCGTTATCAACGTGACGGTCACCGACCCGGACGCGGCGCGGTCGGCACAACTCGTAAACGCTGTGTCGAGGCAGTTCGTCGAATTCGTCAACGAACTCAACGAAGCTTCCGATTCGAAGATCGCCAGCGCACGAGTGAGCCTGGTACGCCCTGCGGACCAACCCTCCGCACCGGATTCTCGGAATACTGCCAGAAACGCAGCGATCGGACTGATAATCGGCCTCGCTCTGGCGTTCAGCGTCGCGTACATCCGCGAGTCGCTACGCAATGAAGACAAGGTACGGAAAGCGCCGGCGAAGAAAGAGACCGCCGGGCCCGATCCGACCGGCGACACCGCCGGATCGGCTCCGATCGACGCCGAGACCGAACTCGACGGGGCAACCACGTAATGACGACGGCCGAGAGTGAACCCGCCGCGCTTCGCTCCTCTCCGGTCCATCGGATACTCGATGACGTGGCAGTTCCCATCGTCACGGTGGTACTCGCCGCCTGTGCCACCTTCGCCGCGGCCTCGTCGTCCCCCTCTCTGATGAAGTACACCGTGGCCGCGGTCGCCATCCTCGTCGTGACGATCGTGCACCCACGCTGGTACGTCCCCCTCACCATCGTGTTCGCCTTCGCGAGCCTGCCCGAGGCACTGCATTCCGCCAAGAACCTGGGGCTGTTCACGGTCGAGCCGTATGAGGTCACCGCGCTCGCCTCGATCATCCTGCTGGCGCGCAGGCGACTCGGGCTCAAACCGATAGAAGTCATTCCCGCCGTGCTGTTCCTGGGCATGATCGCGGCTTCGGCGATCCACGGGGCGGTGAACGGCAACGTTCCATACTGGAATGCCCGTGGGACGCAATTCCTGGTGGACACCGTCATCGGCTATCTGTTCGCACTTCTCGTGGTCAAGTCCGACATGTGGAAGATGCTCCGACGGGTATCCATCGTCGTGCTGTGGGGCTCCGCAGTGATGATCGTCGTATCGGCGGCCACCGGGCTCGTGCTGCAGGGTCGTGCGGACGAGGTGGTGACGGACAACAACGCGGTATCCAGCGGGATCCGATTCATCACCTCGACACAGATGCCCGCATCGTCGATCGTCTGCTTGGCGTTGGCCTTCTTCATACTGCGCCTACCGAGCCACCGGTTCTTCCTGGCCGCGCTTCCCCCTGCCCTGTTCATCACTTTCATGGCATTGAGCCGCAACACCCTCATCGCGCTGGCCGTGACGCTGGCCGTGTGCATTATCGCGCCTCCCACGCTCACTCGACTGCGCCGGACCCTGCCCCGGGCCGCGATCGTCAGCGCGCTGACCGTCACGATCCTCACAGTGGTGGTCTCGGCCACCGTCTTCCTGACATCGGGCACTTCGGCGGGCGGATGGATCCAGGCACAGATCGCCGACTTCCAGAAGCGGGTTCTGGGCGGCGTCACATCGCAGTATCTGTCGCAGGACACCTCGCTCCAAGCCCGATTGGTCGAGAACTCCGCGCTGTATAGGTCGATATCCGAGGCACCTTTGATCGGCCACGGCACCGGTTTCGCCTATCGGTTCGATCCGGACTTCCCCTCGAGCAATGCCGCCTCGCACAACACGACGTACGCACACGATTTCTATCTCTGGTGGTTTTCGAACGCCGGCCTGATCGGAATCGTGCTGCTCGCGATCTTCGTGGTGACGCCGCTCGTTCGAGCACTGTGGTCGCGTTCCGACCTCGCGATCGCGGTCGCCGCGGTCGCGATCTCACAACTGGTGATATCGGTGGTCGCACCTCTCCCGGAAGACCCCGGAAACG
>CAJCHX010000131.1 GCA_903970215.1 Acidobacteriaceae bacterium | reverse complement strand
ACCGCCGCACGACGGGCCGCCCGTCGGCGAGCACCTGGAGCGCCGTGAGGTAGACGTCGGAGTCGATGCAGCCGTTGGACACGCTGCCGACCACCGCCCCCGCGCCGCCGACCAGCATCTGTTCGCCCACCGGCACCGGCGCTGATCCCACCACCGCGTCCACGGTCGCGAGCGCGGCTGGCGCGCCGTGCAACTCCGCCACCAGTTCGGCGAAACCCTCCGGCAGAACGGCACGCGGATCCGCCGAGGGCCTCACCGTGCTCCCCCGACTCGGATATCCCCGGTGCGCACATCGACGTCACGCCCGGAAGCCAGGTCGCCGCATTCGATGTCGACGCCGCAGACGCCGAGCGCGCTCACGTGCGGCCACACCCCGCGGTCGATGCTGTCGGGACCGGCCGCATCGAGCGCAGCGATCAGTGCCCGACGGTGCCGGGCGGCGACGTACACCGGGTGGCCCGGCACCCCTCTGTACACGGCGCGCGCTATTCCACTGTCGTCGGCCAGTCCGGCGCCGAGAACCCGAGCGGCACATGCGGAATCGACGTCGGGCGTGTCGACGAGTGTGATGAGCACGTCGCCCCGAGTCGCCCGGAGGGCCGCCGCCACCGACCGGCTCATCCCGGCGCTCCAGTCCGGGACGGGCACAGCGCGCGCGGCACCGGGATCCACGACCGCCGCCCCCAGTGCGACAACCACTTCCCCGCACCCGGCGCCACGCATCGCGGCCACCGCGCTGCGTAGCCAATCACCGTTCTCAGCAAGGACTTTGGGCATCCCGTACCGCGTCCCGGCGCCCGCAGCCAGGACGATCCCGGACGGTCCGGAACCCCATCCTGCAGTCATCACCGCAGTGTAGGCCCGGCGTCACCGCACAGCCAGCGGACAGGTTTGCGTACCGGAAACATCCGGGCCACCGCAATTTAATAGATCGGCGTTGGGATTGGTCGATGAAGACAGCCGCCGGTCGACCCGAGGACGAACGGCTCTCGCCGGCCACCACCCTCGGCTACGGCATCCAGCACATTCTTGCCATGTTCGGCGGCGTGATCGCCGTCCCCCTGATCATCGGCGGCGCAGCCGGACTGTCCACGACCGACAAGGTACTACTCGTCTCGAGCTGCCTGTTCGTCAGTGGCGCAGCAACTCTCGTGCAGACGCTCGGGCTGCCGAAGGTCGGTGCGCAACTGCCGCTCGTGCAGGGCATCTCGTTCGCGACGGTGGCGACCATGCTCGCGATCATCGGGCACGACGGCAAGGCGGGTCTGCGGAGCGCGTACGGCGCGATCATCGTCGCCGCGGCGATCGGTCTGCTGATCGTGCCGCTGTTCGCACGCGTCATCCGCCTGTTCCCCCCGCTCGTCACCGGATCGGTGATCACCGTGATCGGATTGTCGCTCATGCCCACCGCGGCCGGGTGGATCACGGGGCAGGAGACGATCACAGTCGGTGGGCAGGCGGTGCAGAATCCGGCCTACCTCAATCCGGCCGACGTCGGCATCGCCGGGTTCACCCTGGCCGTCGTGCTCGTGATGTCGAAGATCAGGGCGCTGACCCGAGTCGCGATCCTCGGCGGCCTGGTGGTGGGTACGCTCTTCGCCGCGCTGTTCGGCAAGGTGTCCACGACTGCCCTGTCTGGTGCGTCGATCGCCGCGCTACCGCGCCCGTTCGCCTTCGGCCACCCGACGTTCGCTGTAGGCGCCGCGGTGTCGATGACGATCGCGATATTGGTCATCATGGTGGAGACCACCGCCGACCTGCTGGCTGTCGCAGAGGTGGTCGGCACCCGCATCGACTCCCAGCGGATCGGCAACGGCCTGCGTGCCGACATGGGTGCCTCCCTGGTCGCGCCCGTGTTCAACAGCTTCCCCGCCACGGCGTTCGCCCAGAACGTCGGATTGGTCGCGATCACCGGAATCAAGAGCCGGTTCGCAGTCGCGGCGGGCGGGGCGGTTCTGGTGCTGCTCGGCCTGTCCCCCATGGCGTCCGCGGTCGTGGGTCTGATCCCGAGCCCCGTCCTGGGCGGGGCGGGAATCGTGTTGTTCGGTACCGTCGCGGCGAGCGGAATCCGTACGCTGGGCAAGGTGCAATTCGATGGCACCAATAACCTGATCGTGGTCGCGGCGGCCGTTGGTTTCGGCTTGATCCCGGTGGTGACTCCCGACTTCTGGTCGAAGTTCCCCACGTGGTTCCAGACGATCTTCGACTCGGGAGA
>CAJCHX010000130.1 GCA_903970215.1 Acidobacteriaceae bacterium | reverse complement strand
GGACGGTCCGTCGGCGGTGCCACTTATCACGTGGTGCACCCGGGCGGCCGGGCCTACGACACCCCGCCGATCAACGCGGTCGAGGCCGAGTCGCGACGGGGCGGCCGGTTCGAGGCGCTCGGCCACACGCCCGGACCGGTCGAGGTGGGGCTTATCCGCGAGCGCATGACGCGGCTCACGACAGACGTCGGGGCGCCGGGAATCCTGGATCTTCGCCGGGCACGTACAGTGCTCGGGTGACCGCAGAACCCGCCGCCGCCTCCGACGCGGCTCGGGCCGTGTTCGACGGCTATCAGCCGGGCGGGCGGTACGACGAGTTGGTGGACGCCGCAGGTGTCCTGCGGCCGCAGTGGCAGCCGGTCGCTGGGCGCCTGGTGGAGCTCGGCGCGGCCGGGCTCGGGCAGATCCGCTCCCGGGTCCGGGAGATGGTCGACGACGACGGCATCACCTACAACGCGCTCGACGGCGCCGACACCGATCGTCCGCGTACCAGGACGACCCACTGGCGACTCGACTCGCTGCCCATGCTGATCGACTCCGACGAGTGGGACCGCCTCGCGAAGGCGGTCGCTCAGCGGTCGCTGTTGCTCGACGCCGTACTGCGCGACTTCTACGGCCCCCAGCGCACCATCCGTGAAGGAGTCGTCCCACCCGAGGTCCTGTTCGCGCACCGCGGGTACATCCGGCGTGCCGTCGGTGTCCACGCACCCGGGCCGCGTGCGCTGTTCCTGCATGCTGTCGATCTGGGCCGCACCGATGCCGGGTGGGCGGTGTACGCCGACCGCACCCAGGCACCGTCGGGGGTCGGCTACGCCCTCGCCGACCGGCGGATCATGTCCCGCGCCCTGCCGCGGATGTTCCGCAACGCGACCCCCCGCTCGCTGAGCTCGTTCGCCCAGACGTTGCGGCTGTCGCTGCTCGAGGCCGCGCCGCCCGGCGCCGACGATCCGACGATGGTGGTGCTCAGCCCGGGCTCGTTGTCCGAGACCGCGTTCGACCAGGCGTATCTGGCGTCGGTTCTGGGCGTCCCACTGGTCGAGGCCAGTGACCTCACGGTGCGCGACGGTGGCTTGTTCATGCGGTCGCTGGGGCGGATGAAACGCGTGGACGTGGTGTTGCGACGCGTCGACTCCGAGTTCGCGGATCCGCTCGATCTGCGCACCGACTCGCGGCTCGGCGTGGTGGGACTGGTCGAGTTGATGACCCGCGGCGCGGTGAGCGTGGTGAACACACTGGGCTCGGGTCTGTTGGAGAATCCGGCGCTGCACACCTATCTGCCGCAGCTCAGCCGGGCCCTCCTGCACGAGGACCTGCTGTTGCCGTCCACGCCGACGTTCCACCTGTCGACGCCGGCGGGGCGCGCGGCCCTCGACGGCGACCTCGACGATCTGCTGCTGCACCAGTTCGCCACCGGTGAGCAGGTGATCGGTGCGCACCTCACGGCCGCCGAACGCGACGGGCTGCGGGCGCGCATCGCCGTCGAACCCGAGATGTGGTGCGCCAAGGAGTTGGTCGAGTTCTCGCAGGCGCCGTCGCAGGTGGCTCGCGATTCGGTCGTGAGCGTGACGCCCCAGGGCTTCGGGCTGCGCGCCTTCTCCGTAGCGCAGGAGTCGGGTTACGCGGTGATGGCGGGCGGGCTCGGGCAGGTGCTCGCGGAAGGCATCGCGGGGCGGATGATGTATTCGTCCGCCGCGAAGGATGTGTGGGTGCCGATCTCGGAGGACACGCGAGCGACTGTTCGGGTGTCGACGGTGCCCGCTCGGCCACGGCCGCTGCCCCGGCCGAGCGGGCCGGTCTCCACGCCGCGCGTGCTGTCCGATCTGTTCTGGATGGGGCGGTACGCCGAGCGAGCCGAGGCGGCGGTGCGGCTGCTGTCCGTCGCACGCGAGCGCAACTCCGAGTACCGGAACCGACCGTGGCAGCCCGGTGCGGCCTCCCTGCAACCGCTGCTCGAGGCGGTCGTGGTGGTCACGCGGACGGGCGCCACACTCGGTTCGATCCGGACCGAGGGCCCGGACCAGACCGACGTCGTCGGCCGGTTGCATGCACTGACGGTGGACTCCCGCACCCCCGGTACCGTGGCGCATTCGTTCTGGCGGCTCGTGGGTGCGACGCGTGCGGTGCGCGACCAGATGTCGACCGGCACCTGGATCGTGCTCGGCGGCGCCGAGCGGGCGATGAGCCGGCTGGTCTCGGCGGTGGGCGACGATGGTGCCCAGCTCGACCTGACCCTCGGCGACATGCTGGTGTCGTTGTTGGCGTTCTCGGGGCTGGCCCACGAGTCGATGGTGCGCGACCCCGGATGGCTGATGATGGATGCGGGCCGCCGGATCGAGCGCACGCAGCAATTGGCGACGCTGACCGCTGCCACGATGGTGCCGGTCCGCGACCCCGACACGGAATCCGCGCTCGTCGACGCGTATCTCGTCGCGTGCGAGTCGTCGGTCACCTACCGGCGCCGGCATCACGCGGTGAACCTGGCGCGCTCCGCCGTGGATCTGATGTTCTTCGATGAGACCAACCCGCGGTCGGTGATCTTCCAGCTCAACATGCTGCGCAGCGACCTCGTCGAGTTGCCGGACGAGCTGCGCAGCGGTCCCGCGGAGCGGATCGTCGAGGACCTGATCGGCCAGATCGAGCGGTTCGACCCGGACGACACCGATGCGGTCGGGGAGAGCGGCCACCGTGACGCACTGGCCGAGTTGTTGGGAACTGTCGGCGACGGCCTGCGGGAGGTCTCGGACGTGCTGGAGCGGACCCGGTTCGCGCCGCCCGGCCTCGCTCGGCCGCTGTGGTCCGGCACCGTACCCGGAGGGGAACGATGACCCACCTGCCGCCCGCACCGACCCCGCTGGCGTTCAGCGAGCGGACCCCCGCATCGCGGACTCGTACGTACCGGGTGACGCACGCGACCACGTACACCTACGACGACACGGTCAGCTCGTCCTACGGACGGTGCTATCTGACCCCGCGGGACCTGCCGGAGCAGCGCGTGCTGGAGCACGAGATCGTGATCGATCCGGAGCCCTCGGACCGGTCCGAGGGAGTGGACGCCTTCGGCAACGTGGACACCTTCTTCCACGTCACCACACGACATACGGTCTTGCGGGTCCGGGGGTCGTCGCTGGTCGAGGTGGATCCGCTCGACCAGGCGGTCACCGGCGAGGGTGCCGCGACGGCGCCGTGGGAACTGGCGCGCCCGGTGGGTGCCGACGGCATCGTCGCGCCGGGTGGTGCGATCGCGGCACAGTACCGGATCGACCTCCTGCCGCCCGAGATCACCGATTCGGTGCGGGAGTACGCCGACGCGGTGTTCACGCCCGGTAAGCCGCTCGTCGAGGCGATCCGGGACCTGACCACCGGGATCTACACCGACTTCAGGTACAAGTCCGGTTCGACATCGATATCGACCAGCGTCGCCGACGTGATGGATCGCCGCGAAGGGGTGTGCCAAGACTTCGCGCGGGTCGCGATCGCGTGCCTCCGCTCGCGGGGGCTGGCCGCGCGGTACGTCTCGGGATATCTGGCCACCGAACCGCCGCCCGGCCAGGACCGGGTGGTGGGGGCGGGTGCCACGCATGCCTGGGCAGCGGTGTGGATGCCCGGCGACCGTTGGCTTCCGTTCGACCCCACCAACTACAAGTTCGTGGACGAGCGGCACATCACGGTGGCCTGGGGCCGCGACTATGAGGACGTGCCGCCGTTGCGCGGCGTGATCTACACCGACTCGAAGAAGAGCACGATCTCTGTTTCTGTGGATGTGGCCCCGGTCACGTGAACCAGGGCTGAGGTAGCTTGGAAAGCGATGGTTGCAACGGTGGAATCAGCGGGCCGGGCGCGCGTCGTGGACGCTACCCTGGCGGCCGTGGCGCACTTGCTACAGCGCCGCACCGGTATGGAGGTCGCTCTCGTCGATCCTCAGGATCTCGGCGGCAGTGGCCGCACCCTGGTGATGCGGGTGCGGGTCGGGCACAACAACTTCTCACTCCCGCGCACCGTCGTGGTCAAGCAGTTGCAGGCTGCGGACGCCGACGGCGACCTGGGTGAAGCGTTCGCGCGGGAGGCCGCGGCGTACAAGTTCGCCACCGCGCTGCCCGTCGAGTCGCGGCCCGGACCGACCCTGCTGGCATCGGATCCGAGCGCACGGATCCTCGTCCTGTCGGACCTGGGCCTCGGCGACACGCTCGCGCAGTACCTCGGCCGCACCCCGTTCGGTGGCGCGACCACCGTGCTCTCCGCGTGGGGACAGGCGCTGGGACGGATGCACGCGGGCACGGTGGGTCGCGAGGACGATCTGTCGGCGCTGGCCCGGCGCGAGCACGCCGATGCGCGGCACGATCCCGTCGGGTGCGAGGCGGCGCGCGCGGCACAGCAGGTGCCCGCCCGGCTGGCCGACCGCGGAGTCGCCACACCAGCACCGGCAGGGGCCCTGCGCCGCGGTGTCGCCCTGTTCACCGGCGGTCCGTGTCGCGCATTCAGCCCGTCCGACGTGGGTCCGGACAACGCGCTGGTCGTTGGAGGCGCGGTGCGCTTCCTCGACTACGAGTGGGCCGGTTTCCGAGACGCTGCGCTCGATGTCGCGTACGCGCTGCTGACGTATCCACGCTGGGCCGCGGACGGGGTCAGTGCCGACCTCGACTCGTCGCTGGTGGAGGCTTGGCGCTCCGAGGTGGTCCGGATCTGGCCGCGGCTGCGCGACGACCAGACGCTGCACCGCCACATCGGTACCGCCGTGTTGGCCTGGCTGGTGCTCGCGACGTACTGGCACCTTCCGGACGGACCCGACGCGCAGGACGCGGGGTTCGACGCGGGCCACCTGCACGCGCTCACGGAGTGGACCGGCGAGCAGCTCGCGCAGCGGTGGACCGTGTTCGCGAAGAGCATGCCGGAGTATGCCGCGTTCGCCGCGGAGGCGGCTGCCGCCGTCCGGCACCTGTGACCGGCAGCCTGTTCGGCGACGACGCGGACTTCGACGGTGCCGGACTCGCCGGCGCAGGATCCGGAGCCGCGGACCCCGGAGGACTGCCGGTAGCCGGCGTCGGCGGCCCGGGCGTCGAGTTCGTGCCCGCGCACGCCGGTGCACCGCTGGCCGCGCGGATGCGTCCCCGCACCCTCGACGAGGTGGTCGGCCAGGAACACCTGCTCGGGCCGGGCACGCCGCTGCGTCGCCTCGTCGAGGGGGCGGGTGCGGCGTCGGTGATCCTCTACGGCCCACCCGGCACCGGCAAGACCACCATCGCCTCGTTGCTGTCCGGAGCCACGGGGCGACGATTCGAGGCGTTGTCCGCATTGTCGTCGGGCGTCAAGGAGGTCCGCGGGGTCATCGAGCTGGCGCGGCGGCGGTTGGCCGGCACCGGCGAGCAGACGGTCCTGTTCATCGACGAGGTGCACCGGTTCTCGAAGTCGCAGCAGGACGCGCTGCTCGCCGCGGTCGAGAACCGGGTGGTGTTGCTGGTCGCCGCAACCACGGAGAACCCGAGTTTCTCCGTGGTCTCGCCGCTGCTCTCCCGGTCGCTGGTGCTGGCACTCGAGCCGCTCGAACCCGAGCAGATCGGCCATCTGGTCGACCGGGCGCTCAGCGACGAACGTGGCTACGGCGGGTCGTTCGCCATCTCCGGCGATGCCCGCGAGCACATCGTGCGCCTCTCGGGCGGCGATGCCCGGCGTGCACTCACAGCTCTGGAGGCGGCTGCTGACCTGACCGGCGGGGCGGGGCAGTCGCAGATCACCCTGCAGCGGGTGGAGGCCAGCATCGACACCGCTGCCTTTCGCTACGACCGCGACGGCGATCAGCACTACGGCGTGATCAGTGCGTTCATCAAGTCCATCCGCGGCTCCGACGTCGACGCGTCGCTGCACTACCTCGCCAGGATGATCACAGCGGGGGAGGACCCGCGGTTCATTGCGCGCCGCCTCGTCGTGCACGCGTCGGAGGACGTCGGCATGGCCGACCCGACCGCCCTGTCGGTGGCTACCGCCGCCGCGCAGGCGGTGCAACTGATCGGAATGCCCGAGGCGCGGTTGGCGCTTGCGCAGGCCACCATCCACCTGGCCACAGCTCCCAAGTCGCCCGGCGTGGTCGCCGCGATCGGCGCCGCTATGGCCGACGTGGCCGCCGGGAAGGCGGGCGCCGTGCCCCCGCCCCTGCGCGACGGCCACTATCCGGGTGCCAAGCTGATCGGCAGCGCACAGGGGTACGTGTATCCACACGACCAGCCCGGCGGTGTCGTACCCCAGCAGTACCCGCCGGACGAACTGGTGGGCACCGACTACTACCACCCCACCGACCACGGCTTCGAGCGCGAGATCAGGCCCCGGGTGGCGCGGCTACGCTCGATCATCCGCCGTCGGTAAGGTCATAGGTCGACTACCCGACGTAAGCGGCCGACCTCTCGAGCCCCACAAGAAGGAACCTGCGTGCAGACCCACGAGATTCGGAAGCGGTTCACCGACCACTTCGTCCGCAACGGCCACATCGAGGTGCCCAGCGCCTCGCTGGTGCTCAACGACCCGAATCAGCTGTTCGTGATCGCCGGCATGGTCCCCTTCGTCCCCTACTTCCTGGGCCAGCAGACGCCGCCGTTCGACCGGGCCACGTCGATCCAGAAGTGCGTCCGCACCCTCGATATCGAGGAGGTGGGAATCACCACCCGGCACAACACCTTCTTCCAGATGGCCGGCAACTTCAGCTTCGGTGACTACTTCAAGCGCGACGCGATCCGGTTCGCGTGGTCGCTGCTCACGGGTCCGGTGGACGAGGGCGGGTTCGGCATCGACCCGGACCGGCTGTGGTCCACGGTGTACCTCGACGACGACGAGGCGCGCGACCTGTGGCTCGAGGTGGGCCAGGTACCTGAGCACATCCAGCGCCGCGGAATGAAGGACAACTACTGGTCGATGGGCATCCCGGGCCCCTGCGGCCCGTGCTCCGAGATCTTCTACGACCGGGGACCCGAGTACGGGGCTCCTGGCGGTCCCGAGGCAGACGAGGACCGTTACATCGAGATCTGGAACCTCGTCTTCATGCAGAACGAGCGAGGCCGGGGCACCGGAAAGGAGCAGTTCGAGATCCTCGGCGAGCTGCCCAAGAAGAATATCGACACCGGTATGGGCATCGAACGCGTCGCGTTCCTCCTCCAGGGCGTCGACAACGTCTACGAGACCGACCTGCTGCGCCCGGTCATCGACCGTGCCCAGGAACTCAGCGGGCAGCGCTACGGGCGAGGGCCGGACGGCGCGGACAACGCCGAGCACGACCGTCTGTTCCGCGTGATAGCCGACCACACCCGCACCGCCGTGATGCTCATCGAAGACGGCGTCAACCCCGGTAACGACGGCCGCGGCTACGTCCTGCGTCGGCTCCTGCGCCGCGTCGTACGTTCCGCTCGGTTGCTCGGCGCGCAGAGCGAGACGATGGGCGCGTTCGTCGACACGGTGATCGCGACCATGTCGCCGTCGTATCCGTCGTTGGCCGACGACGCCGACCGGATCCGCACCGTCGCCACGCAGGAGGAGGCCGCGTTCCTCAAGACCCTCGAACAGGGCACCACCCTGTTCGGGAACGCCGTCGGCTCGACCAAGGCCGCGGGCAGCGCCGTCCTCTCCGGCGATGACGCGTTCACGCTCCACGACACCTACGGCTTCCCGATCGATCTGACCCTCGAGATGGCCTCGGAGGCCGGGCTGTCCGTCGACGAGGACGGCTTCCGCGCACTCATGGCCGAGCAGCGGCAGCGCGCGAAGGACGACGCGAACGCCCGGAAGTCGGCGCTGGCCGACCTGTCGGTCTTCCGCGAGTTCGTCGACCGCGGTCCCACCGAGTTCACCGGCTTCGACGAACTGGTGTCCGAGGCCCGCGTCCTCGGCCTGATCCGTGAGGGCCGACGGGTACCAGTGGCAGGACCGGGTGCCGACGTCGAGGTGATCCTGGACCGCAGCCCCCTGTACGCGGAGGCGGGTGGTCAACTCGCCGATATCGGCACCATCACCACCGCAGCCGGAGCGCAGATCGTCGTGACCGATGTGCAGCGGGTGGCCAAGACGGTGTGGCGGCATCAGGGCACGGTCGCCTCCGGCGAGGTGACCGAGGGCGATACCGTCACCGTTGCGGTCGACCCCGCGCATCGTCACGGCAGCACCCAAGGCCATTCCGGCACCCACCTGGTGCACGCCGCTCTCCGGCAGGTGCTCGGCCCCAACGCGGTGCAGGCCGGGTCGCTCAACCGGCCGGGTTACCTGCGGTTCGACTTCCGCTGGCAGGGCGGACTCTCCGATGCGCAACGCGGGGAGATCGAGACCGTCACCAATGCCGCCGTACAGGCGGACTACGACGTGAACACCGAGGTCACCGACCTCGAGTCGGCCAAGAAGCGCGGCGCGATGGCGCTCTTCGGTGAGAACTACGGGGAGCGGGTGCGCCTCGTGGAGATCGGCGGGCCGTTCTCGCTCGAGCTCTGCGGTGGCACCCACGTGGCCAGTTCCGGACTGATCGGTCCTGTCACGCTCCTCGGTGAGAGTTCCGTGGGTTCGGGCGTGCGCCGGGTCGAGGCGTACGTCGGTCTCGATGCGGTGAACTATCTCGGCCGAGAGCGCGCGCTGGTCTCCGCGCTGTCGTCGAGCCTCAAGGTGCCGTCCGACGAGCTCCCCACCCGTGTCGAGTCGATCGTGACGCGGCTCAAGGATGCGGAGAAGGAGCTGGAGCGGTTGCGGGCGCAGGCCGCATTGTCGGCCTTGTCGGACCTCGCGGCGTCGCCGGACCGGGTGGGTGCGGTGCGCCTGATCGCCGACCGTGCCCCGGCCGGTGTGTCCGGCAGTGAGTTGCGCGGCCTGGTGACCCAGCTCAAGGGCCGGGTCGGTGCCGATCCGGCGGTGATCGCGCTGTTCGCCGAGGACGGGGCCAAGGTGCCGTTCGTGATCGCCGCCAACGACGCGGCGCAGGACCTCGGGGTGCGCGCCGGCGACCTGGTGAAAGCCGCCGCGCCGGCAGTCGGCGGCCGCGGCGGTGGCAAGCCCGACCTCGCGCAGGGTGCGGGGTCGGAGGCCGCCGGGATCGACACGGCGCTGGCCGCGGTGCGGTCCGCGGTCGAGTCAGCGGTGGGCGCCTGACGGTGGTGCACGACTCGTCCGCTGATTCCGTCGCGGGCTTCCGGCGTGGTCGTCGGTTGGCGTTGGACGTCGGAAAGGCCCGCATCGGGGTGGCCGTGTCGGACCCCGACGGAATTCTGGCCACCCCCGTCGAGACGGTGCGCGCCGCCCGCGACGGCAGCGACATCCGGCGGATCCTGACCCTTGTCGGCGACTACGAACCCGTCGAGATCGTCGTCGGGATGCCCCGCACGTTGCGGGGCGAGCACGGTGAGTCGGCGCGCATGGCGACCGATTTCGCCCGGCGGCTGCGCGCCGCGTTGGCGAATTCCCAGCGAGACGAGCCGCCACCGGTATGTTTCACAGACGAGCGGTTGACTACAGTGACCGCGCAGCGGGCGCTGCGTGACAACGGCGTCCGGGCCAAGCAACAGCGTTCGGTGATCGATCAGGCCGCGGCAGTCGCCATTCTGCAGGGATGGCTGGATCAGCACCGGCGCATCCCGGTGCGTGGCCCTTCGGTGATCGACGCCGAGACCGCTGAAACCGAGGAGGACGACGAGTGAACGACGCCTGGCCCACCCAGCGCGCCGAACCTGAACGAGTGGGCGACCCCGGGGCCGCGTCACGTCCCGTGTCCTCCCGGGCCGAGCGCAGGCGCGAACGGGAGCGTCAGGCCCGGATACGGCGTCGCCGGCGGACCGCGTTCGCCGGAATCGTGGTGGTGTTTCTGGTGGTGGTCGGTGGCATCGCGTATCCGCTGCGCCACACGTTGGGGCTCGGCAGCCTGTTCGGAGACTCGGTCGCGGACTGGTCGTCCGATGCCGGCGCGCCGCAGGTGATCGTCCACATCACCGGGACCAACAACTCGGACTTCGCGCAGAGCCTGGTGGACGCCGGTGTCGTGCGGTCGACCGCGGCGTTCAACCACGCGGCCGGCAACCAGCCGATCTCGTCGGGCTACTACGAACTCGACAAGCACATGTCCACCCCCGACGCGGTGAAGGCGCTCAGCGATCCGCAACGCGCGCATCGGGTGGGCATGCTCAGCGTCCCGTCGGGTGCCCAGCTCGACGACAAACACGGCGTGGACAAGAAGGTCACGGAGGGGATCTTCAGCATGATCTCCGACGCCACTGCGTACACATTGAACGGAACGCAGCACCGCGTCACCGTCGCGCAGCTGGTCCAGGCCGCGGCTACCGCGAGCGTGGCGGATCTGCAGGTTCCCGACTGGGCGGCCGCGGCCGTCCAGGCCAAGACCGGTGACCATCGGCGGATCGAGGGGTTGATCGCACCCGGTGTGTGGGACGAGGTGAACCCCGACGATCCGCCCACGGCGATCCTGGCCGGCCTGATCGCGCAGTCGGCGGCCAAGTTCGAGTCGCAGGGCCTGCTCGACGCGAGCCCGACGTCGCCGGCCGATCTCACCCCGTACGAGGTGCTGATCTCTGCGTCGGTGGTGGAGCGTGAGGTCAACCAGGCTCAGTACTACCCGAAGGTCGCGCGCGTGATCCTCAACCGGCTCGCCAAGAAGCAGCGACTCCAGATGGACTCGACCGTCAACTACACCGCCGCGGTGACCGATATCGATGTGGCCGGACAGAACCTGTCCAAACCCACCGACTGGAACACGTACGTCAAGTACGGGCTGCCCGCGACCCCGATCGGTGCTATCGGTCAGGACGCACTCTCGGCCAGCGAGAATCCCGAGCCCGGCCCATGGCTGTACTTCGTCACCGTCGACCAGAGCGGTACCACGTTGTTCACCGACGACTTCGCCGAGCACGAGCGCAACCGTGAACGTGCGTGCGAGACGAAGCTGCTGTCCACGGGCTGCAAGTGACCGCGAGCAGCGCGGACCGGCCGCTGCGTGCGGCGGAGCGGGACGGACCCCGGCGTGCGGCGGTTCTGGGGATGCCGATCGCACATTCGCTCTCGCCCGTGCTGCACCGTGCCGCGTTCGCGGCGCTCGGGCTGGACTGGACGTACGACAGAATCGAGTGCGACGCCGAACGGCTGCCCCGGTTAGTCGCCGAGTGCGGACCCGAATGGGTGGGGTTCTCGGTGACGATGCCGGGGAAGTTCGCGGCGCTGGCCGCGGCTGCCGAGCGCACCGATCGTGCCGTTCGGGTGGGGTCTGCGAACACCCTCGCCCGGATCGACGGCGGCTGGTTGGCCGACTGCACCGACATCGACGGCGCCCGGGCGTTGCTCGCCGCGGTAGGTGCCGCGCAGGGCGCTGGCCGGCGCGCCCTCGTCGTGGGCGCGGGCGGAACCTCGCTGCCGATGATCGCTGCGCTGGCGGCCGGGGGATACAGCGCGGTGACCTTGGCGTCGCGGTCGCGCGAACGAGCGGCGACGGCGCTCCGCTGCGCCGAGTCGTTCTCCCTGGCCGCAGACTGGGTGGCTCTCGACCCCGCTGCGCTGACGTCGGCCGGGATCGACGTCGCCGTCGTCGCGTCGACAGTCCCGGCCACGGCGCTGCACGACGATCTGATCGGTGCCCTCGCGGGCCTGGCCCCCACCCTCGTCGACGTGATCTACGACCCTTGGCCCACACCGCTCGCCGACGCAGCGGCCGAGCGCGGCGCGATGGTCGTGGGTGGCCTGACTATGCTGCTCAACCAGGCATACCGGCAGTGCGAGCTGTTCACCGGGCGCCCCGCACCGCGCGAGGCGATGGCCCAAGCACTGGCTGCCGCGACCGGGGCAAAGAGGTGACGGGGGCCGTCCGGGTCGAGCGGGACGGCCCGGTCACGGTGGTCGCCATCGATCGGCCGGAGCGGCGCAATGCCGTCGACCGGGCGACCGCCGCGGCGCTTGCCGAAGCGTTTCGTTCCTTCGACGCCGACCCCGATGCCGCGGTGGCCGTGCTTACCGGTGAGGGCGGCACGTTCTGCGCCGGCGCCGACCTCAAGGCGGTCGCCGCGGGCGCGGGTAATCGAGTCGAGGCCGACGGCGACGGACCGATGGGGATCTCGCGGTTGCGCCTGACCAAGCCGGTGATCGCGGCTATCGAGGGATACGCCGTCGCCGGGGGTCTCGAGCTGGCGCTGTGGGCGGATCTGCGGGTAGTGGCCGACGATGCGGTGTTCGGAGTCTTCTGCCGCCGCTGGGGCGTGCCACTGATCGACGGCGGTACCGTGCGGCTTCCGCGGTTGATCGGCAGGTCGCGGGCATTGGATCTGATCCTCACGGGCCGTCCCGTGCCCGCCGCCGAGGCTTTCGCTATCGGGCTGGCGAACCGGGTGGTGCCGAGCGGCGGCGCCCGCACCGCGGCGGTGGCATTGGCGCAGACGATCGCCGCCTTTCCGCAGACCTGTCTGCGACACGACCGGGCGTCGGTTCTCGAGCAGGAAGGCCTGAGCGAGGTCGACGCGATGGCAGGGGAGTTCCGGCACGGCC
>CAJCHX010000129.1 GCA_903970215.1 Acidobacteriaceae bacterium | reverse complement strand
TGGATCAGCGTCTCGAGCTGCGGGCCCATCGGCAGATCGAGGCTGATGCCCGACGGCAGCTTCTGCAGGAACCAGCGCTCGTAGCGGCGCTCGATCTCGCCGTCCTCGGCGAGCCGGTGGAAGGTGTCGTTGACGAGGCGGGCCAGCTCAGGCTCGCCTTTGCGGTACATCACGCCGTAGGGGTCGTACGACAGGAACTCTCCCACGACCGCGAAGTCGGCCTGCACGTTGTGGCGGGCGAGCAGGCCGTAGAGCAGCACGTCGTCGGTCGCGAACGCGTCGACCTGACCGGCACGGAGCAGCGCGAAAGAAGCCTCGTGGTCGGGGGCCACGAGAAGCGTGCGCCGGCCCGATGCCACACATGTCGCGGCCACCTCGGCGAGCCGGGCCGCCCAGTCCTCGCCGGGCAGGGCCTGCCATGCGGCCCGCGGCGCGCGGCCGTCGGTGATCGCCGCCGCGAACTGGGGGCCGTGCGTGTACTCGGCCAGGGGATCCCCGACCGCCACGGGGGGCGCCGGCGCGGGGCCCTCCACGAGCTTGGCGAGCACGTCCTTCTCGACTCGTGCGTGGCGGGGCGGGATGGCGAGCCGCAGCACATCGGCGCGGGTACCCGCGTAGCGCGCCGCCACTTCGGTGGCGAGGGTGAGGATCTCGTCCGTCAGTACCGGAAGCGGCGACACCACCCGGTCCAGCCGGGCGAGTCGGCCCTCATGGTCGGACTCGGTGAGGCGGGCCAGGATGAAGCCGTCCACGAGCCGCCCGGAGAACCGCACCCGAACCCGGACCCCGGGTTGCGCGTCGGAGTCGAGCTCGTCCGGTACCAGGTAGTCGAACTCCCGGTCCAGATGGCTGACTTGTAGAAGCGGCAGGATCCGGGCCACCGGGGCACGCACCCGGTGCCCCGGTCTACAGGCCGGCGGCGCTACGCAGCGCGTCGACGCGGTCGGTGCGCTCCCACGGGAGATCGATGTCCGTGCGGCCGAAGTGGCCGTACGCGGCGGTGGGGGCGTAGATCGGTCGCAGCAGGTCGAGGGCGTTGATGATGGCGCGCGGGCGCAGATCGAAGACGGTAGCGATGGCCGCTTGGATCTTGGCCGGGTCGATGTTCTCGGTGCCGAACGACTCCACGAACAGGCCGACCGGCGCAGCCTTCCCGATCGCGTACGCGACCTGCACCTCGAGCCGCTCCGCGAGCCCCGCCGCTACGGCGTTCTTGGCGACCCACCGCATGGCGTACGCGGCCGAGCGGTCCACCTTCGACGGATCCTTGCCCGAGAACGCACCGCCGCCGTGGCGGGCCATGCCGCCATAGGTGTCGACGATGATCTTGCGGCCCGTGAGGCCCGCGTCGCCCATCGGTCCACCGAGGACGAACTTGCCGGTCGGGTTGACCAGCAACCGGACATCGCGGGTGTCCAGCGTCTCGACGCCGAGGTCGGCGAGCACGGCGTCCAGGACGTGTGTCCGCAGGTCTGGGGTGAGCATGTTGTCGATGTCGATGTCGGCTGCGTGCTGGCTCGAGATGACGACGGTGTCGAGCCGCACCGGGGTGTCCCCGGCGTACTCGATGGTGACCTGGGTCTTACCGTCGGGCCGCAGGTACGGCAGCGTCCCACTCTTCCGGACGGCGGTGAGCCGGCGGGCGAGGCGGTGCGCCAGCGAGATGGGCAGCGGCATCAGCTCCGGAGTGTCGCTGCAGGCGTAGCCGAACATCAGGCCCTGATCACCCGCGCCTTGCGCGTCGATCTCGTCGGTGAGGCCGTCGACGCGTGCCTCGTACGCCTTGTCGACGCCCTGTGCGATCTCCGGGCTCTGCGCTCCGATCGCGATGTTCACGCCGCACGAGTTGCCGTCGAAGCCCTTCGCGGAGCTGTCGTAGCCGATCTCCAGCACCTTCTCGCGGACGATCTTCGGGATGTCGGCGTACGCGCTGGTGGTCACCTCGCCCACCACGTGCACCTGGCCGGTGGTGACCAGAGTCTCCACCGCGACGCGCGAGGCCGGGTCCTGCGCGAGCAGCGCATCGAGAACCGAGTCCGAGATCGCGTCGCAGATCTTGTCTGGGTGTCCCTCTGTGACCGACTCACTGGTGAACAGCCGGTGCCCGGACTTGGCGAACGCAGAATCGACCACAGGGGTTCCTCTCGATGTCATCGGATGGTCTTCCGCCCAGGGGCGGTCTATCTGATCAAAACTAGCGGGGCGCGCCGATCTGGGCCACGGCAGCATCGAGTATGCGGCTCGCCATCACGGTCTTCGAGTCGAGCGACAGCGCCGCCTCGGAGCCGTCGGCGCCGAGTAGCCACCCGGCGTTCTCGTCCACCTCGAACGCGCGGCCGTCGCCGACCGCGTTGAGAACCAGCAGGTCGCAACCCTTGCGCTTCAACTTGGCGCGGCCGTAGTCGAGGACGGTGCAGTCGGCGTCACCCGTCTCGGCGGCGAACCCGACGATCACCGACCGAGCCGCCAGCTCGCCCCGCGCGCGGGCGGCGACCAGCCCCGCGAGGACGTCCGGGTTTTCGATCATCGTGACGGTTTCGAGTGCCGCGCTGTGCCCGTCGGCGTCCTTCTTGAGTTTCGTGGCGGCCACTTCGCCAGGCCGGTAGTCGGCCACGGCGGCGGCCATCACCACGAGATCCGCGGTCCGGGCGTGCTCGGACATGGCGGCCTGCAGCTCGCGAGCCGACCCGATGCGCACCACGTCGACGGCGGCGGGATCTGCCAGCCCCATCGTGTTGCCGGCGATCAGTGTGACGGTCGCACCGCGCTGCGCCGCCACCCGGGCGAGCGCGTAGCCCTGCTTGCCCGAGCTGCGATTGGTGAGATAGCGGACGGGGTCGAGCGCCTCGCGCGTGCCGCCGGCGGACACGACCACGGTCCGGCCCTCGAGATCGCGGGGCAACGCGTCGGCGCGGCTGAGCAGCAGATCGCCGAACGTCCCGATCTCGTCGGGTTCGGGCAGCCGCCCGGCGCCGGTGTCCTTGCCCGTGAGGCGCCCACGGGCCGGCTCGAGCACCGTCGCCCCGCGCGCACGGAGCGTCGCGACGTTCGCCCGGGTCGCGGCGTGCTCCCACATCTCGGTGTGCATGGCGGGCGCGAACAGAACGGGACATCGCGCCGTGAGCAGTGTGCCGGTGAGCAGATCGTCGGAGCGGCCCTGCGCAGCGCGGGCCATCAGGTCGGCTGTCGCGGGCGCGATGATGACCAAGTCGGCCTGCTGACCCAGCTTGACGTGCAGAACGTCGGGGATCGATTCGAACACCGACGTGTGCACCGGATTACCGGACAACGCCTCGAACGTCGCGGCACCCACGAACCGCAGGGCGGACTCGGTGGGCACGACGTGGACGTTGTGACCGGCCTCGGTGAAGTGCCGGACCAGCGCGCATGCCTTATAGGCAGCGATCCCGCCGCCCACGCCGACGACGACGTTGCGGGCGGCACTGCGGCGCGACGAGTTCATGGACTACTTCGTCATTCGCCCTCGGTGTGCTCCAACAGATCGGCGTGGATCTCCCGCAGCGCGATGGAGAGCGGCTTCTCGTGCAGCCCGGGCTCGACGAGGGGGCCGACGTACTCGAGCACGCCGTCCGACAGGCTGTTGTAGTAGTCGTTGATCTGCCGCGCCCGCTTGGCCGCGTAGATCACCAGCGCGTACTTCGACGAGGTCCGCGCGAGCAGTTCGTCGATCGGCGGGTTCGTGATGCCGAGCGGCTGGTCGTACTGGACCGGGGCGGTCTCCCCATCCGGGGTGGCGTCGATCGGGGTGCTGGGGGTGCTCACGCGTCTCCTACTTCGGGGCTCTCGGGTACTGCAGGCGTGTTACGTGCCGGGGTGTCCGGGAGCGGGTGTGGCCCGTCCGGGCCTTTCGCTACCTGGGGCGATTCTACGCCGACCAGCAAGGATACCAACTCCGCGACCGCGCGGTCCAAATCGTCGTTGACGATCAGCACGTCGTAGTCGTTGCGGGTAGCCATCTCGGCCCGCGCGGTGTCGAGCCTTCTCGTGATCACGGCCTCGCTCTCGGTCCCCCGCCCGCGCAGCCGACGCTCGAGCTCTGCCCAGGTGGGCGGGCTGAGGAAGACCGTGATCGCTTCGCGTAACACGGCCTTGACGCTCGCCGCACCGGCCAGGTCCACTTCGACCAGCACCGGCCTGCCGGCGCTGAGTGCGTCGTAGACGGGCTTGGCGGGCGTGCCCGAGCGCTGCAGGCCGCCATGGATCTCCGCCCACTCGAGCAGGTCACCGTCGGCGATCAAGCGATCGAAGCCCGCCTCGCCGACGAAGTGGTAGTCGCGCCCGTCCACCTCTCCGGGACGTGGGTCCCGGGTGGTCGCGGACACGGAGAAGAACAGGTCGGGCACCTCCTGGCGGAGGCGGGCGACCACGGACGACTTGCCAACGGCGGAGGGGCCGACCAGGACAACCAGTCGACCCCTCCGAACCGCGTTGGCGGTATCAGGCTGCGCCACGCTTATGTCAGGCAGAGAACTTAGCGAGCAACGCCTTACGCTGGCGCTCACCGAGACCGCGGACCCGACGGGTCGGAGCGATCTCGAGCTCGTTCATGATCTCCTGAGCCTTGACCTTGCCCACCTTGGGCAGCGCCTCGAGCAGGGCCGAGACCTTCATCTTGCCCAGAACCTCGTCGGTCTCCGCGTCCTTGAGGACCTGCTGCAGGTGGGTTGCGCCGCTCTTGAGCCGGTTCTTCAGCTCAGCACGTGCGCGACGAGCGGCAGCTGCCTTCTCCAGAGCAGCGGCGCGCTGCTCATCGGTCAACTGGGGAAGGGCCACGATTCCTCCGTATCGATCATCACCTAGATGTTCGCCGCATTGGGCGGCGAATCAGAACCGTACCCACGACCGGGCCCGACTGGAAACCCCACCCCCGTCCGACCTGCACTTCCGTGGTGGGGTATCCGCGAGCGGCGCGCTGCGCACGACCACTCCGAGAGGTCGTTCAGGAGGTGCGAAACACGCTGCCGTTCAATGTGATTCGGATACATCGCGGCGCGGTACAGAGGCGCCCGAGATGTGACGCATGAAACCAGTGTGGCGACCAGAATTCTTCCCGCCGTCTGCGTGTCGCCGGCCGATCCACGCAGGTCACAACCCTGTGGGAACACGATGACGTCATGCTCCGATCGAGGGGTGCGCCAGTCGCCACGAGGCCGGGCAGACATCGCCCGACCTCGAAAAACGCAACTCCGGAGTGGTTTTTAGCGTCGCGACACAGCCTGATCGCCGTCGGCCGCGAGCCCCGGCTGACCCGAGCCCCGGCTGACCCGGGGCTCGGCTAATCCAGGGCCGCCTCGACCTCGTCGCGCGTACGCAGCGCCGCATCTCGCAACGTCCGCACTGTCGGCCCCACCCGCAGGACCTGACGGGAAGTGCTCGGAATCACCAGCGCCGGATCCGGGAAGATCCGAGCGAGGTCTGCGGGAGTCGCGCCTTGTGCCCCCAGCCCGGGCGCCAGGACGGGGCCGCGCAGTCCGGACAGGTCCAGGCCGTGTCGGGCCGTCGCACCCACGACGAGCCCGACGGTGGCGCGACCGTCGGCGTTGTCAGCGCGGGCCGCGTCGACCACCCCCTGTGCGACGGAGCGCCCCCGCTCCCCCTGTGCCTCCTGCACGGTCGCACCCTCCGGGTTGGACGTACGCGCGAGGACGAACACGCCGCGACCGGCCTCGCGGGCGGCGGTGACGGCCGGCTCGAGCGACCCGTAGCCGAGGTACGGCGACAGCGTCACGGCGTCGGCACGAAACGGCCCGTCGCCGAGCCACGCCCGCGCATAACCGGCCATCGTGCTGCCGATATCACCCCGCTTCGCATCCGCGATCACTACCGCACCGGCCGACCGGCACGCGGCGATGACCTCTTCGAGCGCCTCCATCCCGGCGGCGCCGTACTGCTCGAAGAACGCCACCTGGGGCTTGACGAAGCCGACCTCGCTCGCGAAGGCCGCGGCGCAGACCAGGCCGAACCGCGCCGCACCCACCGCGTCGTCGGTGAGTCCCCAGGCCGCCAGCAACGGCGGGTGGGGGTCGATGCCCACGCACAGCCGACCGCGGGAGGCGATCGCCTCCCGCAGGCGCGCAGCGAACCCCGCCGGCTCGTCGGTCATCTCGTCCGGAACCGTCGGGCCAGCGAAGCGTGCATGTCCTGCAGACTGCGCACGCCGATGTCGCCCCGCAGTCCCGCCTCGATCCCCTGCACGGCGGCGGATGCACCCGCAGTCGTGGTCACGCACGGCACCGACGCCTGGATCGCCGCCGTGCGGATCTCGTAGCCGTCGACGCGGGGACCAGCGGTGCCGAAGGGCGTGTTGATGATCAGGCCGATGTCGCCGTCTTTGATCCGCTGCACGATCGAGACCTCCCCCTCGGGGATCACGTCGGAGTGCTTGTGCACGGTCTCGACCTGGATCCCATTGCGGCGCAGAACATTCGCGGTTCCCTCTGTGGCCAGGATCGAGAATCCGAGGTCGGCGAGGCGCTTGACCGGGAAGATCAGCGCTCGCTTGTCCTTGTTGGCCACCGACACGAACACGTTGCCACTCGACGGCAGCGAGCCGTTCACCGCGGTCTGCGACTTGGCGAACGCGGTACCGAAGTCGGCGGCCACGCCCATCACCTCGCCCGTGGACTTCATCTCCGGCGACAACAGTGAGTCGACCCCGGTACCGTCCACGCGGCGGAACCGGTTGAACGGCAGCACGGCCTCCTTGACCGACACGGGCGCATTCATCGGAGTGTCCGACCCGTCGCCCTCGGCGGGCAGTATCCCCTCGGCGCGCAGGTCGGCGATGGTGGCGCCCAGCATCACGCGCGCACAGGCCTTGGCCAGCGGAACCGACGTGGCCTTGGACACGAACGGCACCGTCCGGGATGCACGCGGGTTGGCCTCGAGGACGTACAGGATGTCGTCCTTGAGCGCGTACTGCACGTTGAGCAGGCCGTGCACGCCGATCCCCTTCGCGAGGGCCGCCGTGGAACGGCGCACCGCCTCGATATCGCTGCGGCCCAAGGTGATCGGCGGCAGCGTGCACGCCGAGTCGCCGGAGTGGATACCGGCCTCCTCGATGTGCTCCATGATCCCACCCAGGTAGACCTCGCCCGTCGCGTCGCACAGAGCGTCCACGTCGATCTCGATCGCGTCCTCGAGGAACCGGTCGACCAGCACGGGATGCTCGGGCGTCAGCTCCGTCGCGCGGGAGATGTAGTCGCGCAACGCATCCTCGTCGTACACGATCTCCATGCCGCGGCCGCCCAGGACATAGGACGGGCGAACCAGCACCGGATAGCCGATCGAGGCCGCGACGTCGCGGGCCCCGTCGAAGGTGGTGGCCGTGCCGAACTTCGGCGCCGGCAGACCGGCCTCGGTGAGGACGCGGCCGAACTCGCCGCGGTCCTCGGCCAGGTCGATCGCCTCGGGCGACGTACCGACGATCGGCAGGCCCGCCCCCTTCAGGCGGGCAGCCAGGCCCAGTGGGGTCTGCCCGCCGAGCGTCACGATGACGCCCGCCACCGTGCCCGACTGCGACTCCGAGTGGTACACCTCGAGCACGTCCTCGAACGTCAACGGCTCGAAGTACAGGCGGTCGG
>CAJCHX010000128.1 GCA_903970215.1 Acidobacteriaceae bacterium | reverse complement strand
GGTTGGGGGCCGGGTCGAAGTCGCCAGTGGTGAGCGCGGTGCGTGCGCGCTGCGATGTCGGCACCGCCGGTTCTTCGACGTGCTCGGCGTGCTCGGCGGTGCCGGTGCGTACGGTCGCCGGCGTGACGGTCTGTGCGGTGAGCTCTGCCTCGTCGTTCGGTGGTGCCAGCTGTCCCGGGACCTCGTCGAGCTGCCTGCGGACGGCATCGAGCTGGCGCAGGATCGACGTCCGCAGATCCTGCAGTTCTTGAGTGACGCGCTGGGCCTCGGCGATGTGCGCGGCCGCCGCGGTGTTGGCGTCCTCGACCACCTTCTCTGCGGTCGCATTGGCGGTCGACACTGCGTGCTCGGCGCGATTGTTGGCCGTGTCGACGCGGGTGCGTGCCTCGGCCTTCGAAGCCTCTTCGAGTTCGGTGATGGTGGTGATCGCGCGATCGCGCCGGACCGACATCGCCAGATCGAAGTCGGTCTGCACCCGTTCCCGGTTGTCCTGCGCGGTGCGGTCGTTGTGCTCGGCGGTCGCCTTGGCCTGCTCGACGATGCGTCGCGCCTCGTCCTTGGCGGCCTGGAGCGTGGTCTTGTGCTCCTCCTCCATCTGAGCGCGGCGGGTCACCATATCGGCGCGGATGGCCTCCGCCTCGCGCCGGAGGGCATCCGCCTCCTGCCGTGCGAGGGACCGGGTCTCCGCAGCGTCGGCCTCGGACTGCGCCCGCATCTCCGACACCTCGTCGGACGCCAGCCGCATCATGCGCGCGATCCGGTCGCTCATGCCCTCCGCGGTGGTCGGCGGGACGGCGAGTCGGTCCACCTCGCGGCGCAGGTTGTCGATCTCGTCCTGTGCATCGTCGAGAAGTTCGGTGAGTTCGCGCGCGTGCGACGCCGCCGCGTCCCGATCCGCACTCATCAGCCGCAGGTCGGCCTGATACCGCCGGAACGTCTGGTTGACCTGCTCGCGGTCGTAACCGCGCAGGACCACCGCGAATGGTGCGGGGGCGGGTACGGGGAGATCCGAGTTCGCCATGGCTAGATGGTACTTGGGTCGGCGGCGGGAGCCCGGACCACGCGCGGCGTCACAGCCGAATCGTTACCAACCCCACGTGCAGCGGTCCTGGTAGCCCCGCGGGCCGTGGCTGGTCGGCGTAGTGCTCCGCGCGTCAGCTCAGGGCTTCCACGAGTTCGACGAGGACGCCGCCCGCATCCTTGGGATGGACGAAGTTGATCCGTGCACCGGCCGTACCGCGGCGCGGCTCGTCGTACAGCACCCGCATGCCCTGGGCCCGCAGGTGGTCGGCGACGGCGACCACGTCGGTCACCCGGTAGGCCAGCTGTTGCATCCCCGGTCCGTTGCGGTCCAGGAACTTCGCGATCGTCGAGTCCGGGGTCAGGGGCGCCAGAAGTTGGATCTGCGCGGCGGGGACGGGGCCCGCATCGGCGAGGGAGGCAGGCGAGAGCATCGCTTCTCGGATGCCCTGGTCCTCGTTGATCTCCTCGTGTGTGCAGACCAGCCCGAACACCTGGGCGTACCACTGGATCGCGGCGTCGAGGTCGGCGACGGCGATGCCCACGTGGTCGATGCCGACGACGAACTCGGCCGGGACGGGGTGGGCCGCGACGGGGGAGCGGTGCGGTTGGTCGGTTGTCACCCCTCGAATGTAGCCTCGACCGGGAAACCAGTATCAGGAGGACCGCAGTGTCGAATCCCATCGGAGCGCCGAGTTCCACGGCATCCAACGCCGACCCGTCCGTCATCGTCTCGGGTGCGCGCACCCCGATCGGGAAGCTGCTGGGGTCCCTCAAGGGGTTCTCGGCCACCGAGCTCGGCTCGATCGCGATCAAGGCCGCGCTCGAGAAGGGCGGTGTCGCTCCTGAGCAGGTGCAGTACGTGATCATGGGGCAGGTTCTCACCGCGGGCGCCGGTCAGATGCCCGCGCGACAGTCGTCGATCGGCGCCGGGATCGGCTGGGACGTACCTACTCTGTCGATCAACAAGATGTGTCTGTCGGGCATCGACGCGATCGCGCTGGCCGACCAGCTGATCCGGGCCGGCGAGTTCGACGTGGTGGTCGCGGGTGGCCAGGAGTCGATGACGCAGGCTCCGCACCTGCTCAAGGGGAGCCGGGAGGGATTCAAGTACGGCCCCACCGAGCTGATCGACCACACGGCATACGACGGCCTCTACGACGTGTTCACGGATCAGCCGATGGGCGGTCTGACCGAACAGCACAACCGCACCGAGGCGCAGTCCTTCACCCGGGAACAGCAGGACGATCTCGCGGCGAAGTCGCACCAGCGTGCGGCCCGCGCCTGGAAGGACGGCCTGTTCGCCGACGAGGTCGTCCCCGTCGGCATCCCGCAGCGCCGAGGCGAGACCATCGAGTTCGCGCAGGACGAGGGTGTCCGCGCAGACACCACCGCCGAGTCACTCGCGCGGCTGCGGCCGGCGTTCGCCAAGGACGGCACGATCACCGCCGGCAACGCGTCGCAGATCTCCGACGGTGCCGCTGCGGTGGTCGTCATGCGCAAGAGCAAGGCGCAGGAGCTCGGGCTGTCGTACATCGCCGAGATCGGCGCGCACGGCAACGTTGCCGGACCGGACTCGTCCCTGCAGCACCAGCCTGCCGCCGCGATCAAGGCGGCCTGCGCGAAGCAGGGTATCGATATCGCCGACCTCGATCTGATCGAGATCAATGAGGCGTTCGCCGCCGTCGGGCTCGCATCGATGGCGGAGTTGGGCGTGTCGGACGAGATCGTCAACGTCAACGGCGGCGCGATCGCCATCGGGCACCCCATCGGCGTTTCCGGGGCCCGGATCGCGCTGCACCTCGCGCTCGAGCTGGGTCGACGTGGCGGCGGCGTCGGTGCGGCGGCGCTGTGCGGCGCGGGCGGGCAGGGCGACGCCCTGATCCTCACGGTGCCGGCGCAATGACGCCGGGGTCCGCCCCGCGTGCGACGGGGGGCAGCGGTTCGCTGGTGGTCGGGGCTTTCCGGATCGCCGCGTTCGCAGAAGCGCTCACCTGGGTGGCGCTGCTGATCGGCATGTACTTCAAATGGGTCGACGGCGATGCAGAGGCGGTCCGCTACCCCGG
>CAJCHX010000127.1 GCA_903970215.1 Acidobacteriaceae bacterium | reverse complement strand
ATGCATCACCATCGCCATGAATATCGCCTTCTACGAGGCGATCGCGCGGATCGATATGGGCACGGCCGTGGCCGTCGAGTTCCTCGGCCCGATCGCGGTCGCCGGCTGGGGGTCCAGGCGGCCGCTCGATGCCGCCGCGGTCGTGTGTGCGTTGACCGGGGTCGTGTGTGCGGCCGGTGTCAGCTGGGACACCGGGCCCGGAACGGTTGCAGGTGTCGGGTTCGCGTTGCTCGCCGCGGCGTGCTGGGCTGGATACATCATGGGCGGCAAGCGGGTGGCGGATGCCGGCTCGGGCATCGAGACGCTCGGTGTGGGACTCGCAGCCGGATCGATCGTGCTTGCGGTACCTGCGTTGGGGTACGACGTCGCGGTGCACCCGGCTGCATTCGGTCGGGCCGAGGTCTGGGTCCTCGGTCTCGGCGTGGGCCTCCTGTCCTCGGTGGTCCCGTATGCGCTCGACCAGCTGCTTTTGCCGCGGCTAGGCCGGGCGCGGTTCGCGCTGCTGCTCGCCTTGCTGCCGGTGACGGCGGCACTGGTCGGTGCGGTGCTCCTCGGACAGGTGCCCCACCCACTGGAGATCGTGGGAATCGGCTTGGTGATGATCGCGATATCCGTGTCCGGCCGCATAGCCGAACCGGATCAGCGCTAGCCGAGTGCCGTCGTCGTGTCACGCGGTCGGAGTCCTCCGCCCGGCGGATGGTCGACTCATGCGGATCGGTCCTCGGCCGCGATCTCTCGCCTGCGCCGGTACATATCGATATCGGCGTCGTGCAGGATCGCCTCGATCGAACGCTCGTCGTTGTTGCTGATCCGGGTGCACCCGATGGAGATGCACAGGTGCAACGGCCCACCACGAGGGGTGATGACCGGGCTGGCAAGTGTGTCCTGCAGGTGGTCGATGAGGTCACGCGTGCGTCTGTCCGACGCGGGTGTGGCCAGCGTGACGACGAATTCGTCTCCACCGATCCGGGCGAGGAGATCGGTGGGGGCGATGCCTCTACGGAGGCGAACTGCGACGGTCCGGAGGACTGTGTCACCGAAGGAGTGTCCGTACGTATCGTTGATCTGCTTGAATCCGTTGAGGTCGCAATACAGAACGGCGCTGATCATCGGGGTGTCGCCGCTGTTGAGCGCGCTCGCCAGATGGTCGATCAATTGAGCGCGGTTCGGTAGCCCGGTGAGGTGGTCGTGCAGCGCGAGCCGGCGGAGTTGGTGGTTCACGGCGCGGCGTTCGGTGATGTCCTCACCGATCGAGAGTACGTAGGCCGGGCTGCTGGTGCTGGCCGGCACGGAGGTCAACGTCCATGCGGCCCAACCGTGTTCGCGGTCGGCACGCAAGTACCGAGCTTCCAGCGTGGCTCGGCCCGAACCGGCTGCCACGAGCTCTCGGTACTGGCTTTCGAAGCGGTCCCTGTCATCGACGTGGATGGAATCGCCTATCGCCGTTCCTCGAACATCATCGACGTCTCGGCCGAACATGGTGGTCAGGGCTGGGTTCACATCGATCACCAGGCCATCGGGGTCGCAGACGCAGATCGCGACCGCAGCGTGGTCGAATACCAGGCGCAACCGCAGATCGATGTCGCGCAGCATCTGCCAGGTGTTGGCCTGGGCAACAGACATCGCGCGGCGGAGTAGTTCCTGTCCGTCCAGGGTTCGGCTCCGCAGTGCCTGGGCGTACCCGGTGCCGACGGCACCGACCAGCTCCACAAGCCGCTGTCGCGCATCGGGGATCGGTACGCCGTGCGCCGGCGACCGTTGCATGAGGTCGTCGATCATGGCCCCGGTATGGCGGATGGCCACGGGGTCGGTGAAGTCGAGAGTCACAAGCTCAGCGCCCACGTCGATCGCTGCCTGCAGGGCGAGGGGTTCGGTGGTGACCGCATCCGCCAGCCGATCGACCATGGACTCCAGAGCGAGAATGATGGGCTCGGCGGCGGCCGTCGCGGACCCGGTCGGCGCGAGGCGCCCGTACCAGTTCTCGGCGAGTAGCCGAGTACACAGGGGATCCACGACTACACGATATGCGATTTTCTCCGCTATCTGCGACCGAGTCTATTCGTTGCGAGCGGGAGTCGCGGTCAGTCGTCGTGCCTCCGAGGCACTCGACCGAGGCCCACGTACCCGTATCGGCAGTCGAGTTGGGCCTGGTCCAGCGGTTCGTCCTCCGACCGCCAGTCCGGGTAGTACACGAGTCCGGGGTCTACCAGTTCGGTGCCGGCGAACCAGCTGAGGATCTCGTCGCGGCTTCGCAGTGTCAATTGTTCGTCGCTGTCGCGGTAGCCGGCGACCACGTTTTCGATCTCGGCGGCCACGGCCGGTAGGGGGCAGTCGTTGGAGGCCTGGGAGATGGCCAGATAGCTGCCGGGCGCCAGGCGATCGCGGTATGCGGCGACGATGGCTTCGGGGCGGTCCTCAGGCGGGATGAACAGCAGGACCCCGACGATCAACAGCCCGACCGGCCGGGAGAAGTCGAGGAGACGTCTGGTCTCGGGATGATCGAGGACGCCGGCAGGGTCGCGGAGGTCCGCGTGCAGGATCGTCGCGTGCTCCGTTCCGGCGAGCAACTGCTGGGCGGTGTGGACTGCAACGGTCTCGTAGTCGACATACACCGTCTTCGCGTAGGGATCGCCCTGCTGGGCGATCTCGTGCACGTTGCCGACGGTGGGTATCCCAGAGCCGAGGTCCAGGAACTGGTCTATCCCCTGGGCGGTCATGTACTCCACTGCTCGGCGCAGGAAGCGCCGATTCAGACGGGCGCCGAGAATCCAGTGGGGCGCCTCGGCGCCGATCCGCGCGGCGAGTTCGCGATCGACGGCGGTGTTGTGGTCACCACCGAGGAACACGTCGTACAGGCGTGCGGAATTGGGCAGGTTCAAGTCCAGTGGGCGGGGGCCGTAGCCGGCGACATCGGGCGTCATGCGCTCCTCGAATCATGGACCAGGGACCGGACATCGAGATCTGCTGTGAGGATGGTCGCACATCCGGGTAGCGAAACTCCCGGTCGATGTCCGATCACGTCGCAGTGCACCCGTCGCAAGCCCAGCCGATCGGAGCACAGGTTGTGACGATCCGTCGCGGCACGGGAAGTTTGGCCGATCGACCGTCCCCCGACCGCATACCGCGCATGCGCCGGGCGACCCAGGGTAGGAGGTGGGCCGCCGCCCAGTCGTATTCCGACCACAGGGTGCGTTGCGGGGCAGGGCCGCCCGGTCGCTCGGCCCAGCCTCCGGCGTCTGGCAGTCCGAGCGCCTCAGCCGCGGCGCGGGCGAGGCGTTCGTGTCCGAGCGGGCTGAGGTGGAGCCGGTCCGGGGACCACGCTCGCAGGTCCTCGAAGACGGAGCGGGGACCGGGATCCGGTGCCAACGCGCCGTGCTCCGCAGCGATCTGCGTGAGCCCAGCGTTGAAGGCCGCGACGCGGCGGGCGATCAGGCGCCCCGGCAGGCTCAGCGCTGCCAGGTTCGGCGAGCGCACGACGAGAACGGTGCGTCCGCTTGCGCACAGCGCGCCGACCAACTCGTCCATGACCGCCAGGATGGAAGCCGCGTCGCGGCCGGCGCGGAGCAGGTCGTTGACGCCGGCGGTGACGGTGACCAGATCAGGACGCAGCGCTAGAGCGGGTTCGACCTGCTCGGCGAGGACCTCGTCGGCGTTCTTGCCGCGGATCGCCAGGTTCGCGTACAGCACCTCGTCGTGATGGGCAGCCAGCCGCTGTGCGAGCCGGTCTGCCCACCCACGAGGTGTCGCGTCGGGCCACGGGTCGTCCCCGACCCCTTCGGACTGGCTGTCGCCGACCGCAACGTACGTGGTCATCGACAGAGGGTACGTCCGCCACCCGGCCGAGCGGTGGAGGCGAGGCGCCGCCACGTCGCTACGGGTCCGCTGCTCGCGGCGGCTCCCAGACGACGGTCTACAGCCCCATGTCCTTCGCGATGATCGACCGCATCACCTCGCTGGTTCCGCCGTAGATCCGGTTGACCCGGTTGTCGGCATACAGCCGCGCGATCGGGTATTCGGTGATGTACCCATAGCCGCCATGCAGTTGGAGGCACCGGTCGATGACATCGGACGCGGCCTCGGTGCAGAACAGCTTGACCGACGCCGCGTCGGCGGCCGTCAGCTCGCCGAGATCGTGGGCCTCCAGCGCGCGGTCGATCACGGCCTCCATGGCGTCGACCTTCGCCTTGCACGCCCCGAGCTCGAATTTGGTGTTCTGGAAAGATGCGACGGACTTGCCGAAGATCTTGCGGTCGGTGGTGTACGCCTGTGCGAACCGGAGGGCCGCGGATGCCTGTGCATAGGCGCCGACGCCGATCGACAGCCGCTCCTGTGGCAGGTTCTGCCCGAGGTACGAGAAGCCTTTGTTCTCTTCGCCGAGCAGGTCCTCGACCGGCACCGCGACGTCGGTGAACGACAGTTCAGCGGTGTCCGACACTTTGAGGCCGATCTTGTCCAGCTTGCGGCCGACCGAGTATCCGGGCAGCGTGGTGTCGACCACGAACAGGGAGATCCCGAAGCGGCGGTCGTCGGCCTTGGGCGGTG
>CAJCHX010000126.1 GCA_903970215.1 Acidobacteriaceae bacterium | reverse complement strand
CCCGGTGAGCAGGCCGTTGGCCAGCGGGAAGAACGGCAGCACGCCGACGCCGAGGTGCTCGCAGGCCGGCAGCAGCTCCTTCTCTGCGGTGCGCTCCAGGAGCGAATAGTGGTTCTGCGCACTGACGAATCGCTCCCGGTGGTGGTGGCGCGCCACCCAGTCCGCGTCGGCCACCTGCCAGGCGGCGAAATTGGACGAGCCGACGTAGCGCACCTTTCCCTCCCGCACGAGCTCGTCGAGCGCGGCGAGGGTCTCGTCGATGGGCGTGACCGGGTCGGGGCGGTGCAGCTGGTACAGGTCGAGGTGGTCGGTGCGCAGCCGTCGCAGCGAGGCCTCCACCGCCCGGCGGATGTAGCGGCGCGAGCCGGGCGCCCAGCCGGGGCCGATCGCCATGTCGAGGCCCCACTTGGTGGCCAGCACGACCCGGTCCCGCCGGCCCTCCAGGACCTGGCCGAGGATGGTCTCCGACCCGCCCCGGTTCCCGTAGATGTCCGCCGTGTCGAACAGGGTGATGCCAGCGTCGAGGGCCGCGTCGATGACGCGCCGGGACGCTTCGAGGTCGAGGCGGCCGCCGAAGTTGTTGCAGCCCAGGCCCACCACCGAGACGGTGAGGCCGGACCGGCCGAGCTGCCGGTAACGCATGGACTCACCTTGCCAGGCGCGGGGCGCCTATCCGGTGTCTGGCTACGCTGTCGGTCGATGGCGCTGGCTGGCCGCTCCTCCCGTCGGGGAGGCGGACGACGGTGGATCGTCGTCGGCCTGGTGCTCACGCTTCTGGTGCTGCTGATCGACGCGTCCGTCAAGTCCCGTTCCCCTGCCCCTGTCCGGTCCCTGGCCGGTCAGGCGTGGTACGACCGCGTCCAGCCGCTCATCCAGCAGTCGACGGTGTCGGGCCACGAGCTCGACGCGCTGCGGACCGGGTCGAAGGCGATCACCGCCTCGGTCCTGCAGTCGGACCTGCAGGACCTCGTCACGAGCACCCGCACCACGCTGGCCAGCTACCAGAAGCTGCGGGCCCCCGCCTCCCTCGAGAGCAGCGCCGGGCTGCTCGAGACCGCGCTGCTGGTGCGCAGCCAGGCCTCCGCCTCGCTGGCCGCAGCCGTCCGCCAGCAGCTGGCCCGCTCGGCCACGGCCTCGCTCACCGCGGCCACCACCACCCTGACCCGCTCGGCCGAGCAGCTCCAGGTCGCGGACGAGGCCTACCGCCTCTTCGCCGGCGCCCTCCCGTCGTGGCTCGGTGTGCGCGCCCCCGCCTCGGTCTGGGTGGCGAGCTCCGCCCTCTACGACGCCTCCGGCCTGCAGGTGTGGCTGACCGCCCTGCGCAGCCGCATCAGCCTCGCTCCCGTGCACCGGGTCGCCATCGTGGCGGTCAGCACCGACCCGGCCCCGATCGGCCGGCGGGGCAGCGTCGAGGTGCTCACGCCGAGCAACGAGCTGGTCGTGACCGTCGTGGTCGGCGACACCGGCAACCAGACCGAGTCCGATCTGACCGTCAGCGCCGCCCTGTCCCGCTCGACGGGGGTCGCCTCGGTCCGGTCCTTCGTGAGCCTCGGTCCGGGGGGTGCCCACGCCATCACCTTCGACCCGCTCGGCATCCCCATCGGCGTCGACGTGGTCCTCACCGTCACCATCACGCCGGCGGCGGGGTCCACCACGCCGGCGCAGGTGTCCCGGATCTCCCTGCTCATGCCCTCGTCCACCTCGGGCACGACCACCACCACCACCACGGTCCCCGGTTCGTCCAGCTCCACCACCGTGGCGGGCGGGACGACAGGGACGGGCTCGGTCGCGACGACCACGACATCGGCTCCCTGATCCCGCCACCCGGGCCCCGGGTGGCACCCGGCCGAGCCACTACACTGTCCCAGCCGCACGCACTCGTAGCTCAACGGATAGAGCATCTGACTACGGATCAGAAGGTTGGGGGTTCGAATCCCTCCGAGTGCACTGCAAACGTCCTGGTCAGCGGGGGTTGCCGGGCGGATGTCACGGGACGCTTGCCGATTGCCACCGTCGCTCACCCAGGCCTTCTCGTTGGATCCCGTCAGCTCGTGAGCCGTGCCGCAAGCAGCTTCCGGATGTCAGCTCGGCAATGCGGGCGACCGCCTCCGGCCCGGGAGGGAGCAATTCGAGGTTCTCCCGGACACGGGTCCCAGCCTCGCCGACGCGGAAATCACCCTGCCGACCCGGATCCGACGAGTATCGAGCATGCCGTCGGCGGCCCGAACGTGAAAGCCCGGAGGCACATCGCGCAGAGCCGGTCCGCCAGCAGCTCGGCGATGTCGTCGAAGTCCACAGCTTCCTCTCATCGATGCCCGGCCGGTCATCTCGTGGCGGTGACCTCGACAGCGATCGCATTCTCGTTTTGGCCGGCAGGACCTGGGGCAGTGAGGTGATCGCCTACCGTGCTGCCTAAGGCTGATTTCGAAGGGGGTCGAGTGGTCACGTCCGGACCGCCGCCGGCGAACTGGTATCCCGATCCGGCGAACGCCGCATTGTGGCGATGGTGGGACGGCACGCAGTGGACGGCCTACACCAATCCCCGCTTGCCCGACACCGTTGCCGCCGCAGCTCCAACCGGCCCTGTGTCCGCAGCGCCAACCGGCCCAGTGTCTGAAGTTTTAGCGGCGGCGAGCGGGCGGGACGAGCGCCGCGGTGGCCTGTTCGGCGGACGGAAGGAACTCGAGCAGGAGAACGTGCAGCTGCGGGAGCAGCTGGCCGCAATGGGCATCACCGAACGGGACCGGCTCCGAGTCGAGCTCGAGAGCCTCCGGACGGCGACGGCCACTGCGCGGGATGAACTCGAATCCGTGCGGCGCGAGGTGGTCGAGACCCGAGACCAGGCCCTGCTACAGGAGGTCGGGATCTACGAGTACCACCATCCCCTCGACGACTCGGTGGCGTTCAAGGCCCGCCTGACCGGGGTGCAGGCGCGGATCAAGGACGCAGCACGCGCTGGCTCGGCGGTGCGGGGGTCGACCAACTGGACGGTAAACGGATCGACCCGGGAAGGTACGCGGATGGTCCGGGAGTTCTCGAAGTTGATGTTGCGGGCTTACAACAACGAGGCTGACAATGCGGTTCGGTCCATGAAGCCCTACACGCTGGACTCTGCCCTGGCCCGTCTCGACAAGTCCCGCGAGGCGATCGTGAAGCTCGGCCACACCATGAACATCCGGGTGACCGACGAGTACCACTACTTGCGTCGCGCGGAACTGACTCTGACCGCTGACTACCTGGCGAAGGTGGCAGAGGAGAAAGAGCGCGAGCGCGGCGAGCGGGAGCGGCAGCGAGACGAGGCCAAAGCCGCCCGGGAGATCGAGCGCGAGCAGGACCGGCTACGGAAGGAACAGGCGCATTACGCCGCGACCCTGGCCGGGCTTCGGGCCAACGCGAACGCCGACGACAAGGACATCGCCCATGCAGAATCGAAGCTCGTCGAGCTGGAAGACGCCCTGGACGGAGTCAACAGGCGGGCGGCGAACCTACGGGCAGGGTGGGTGTACGTGATCTCCAACGTCGGAGCGTTCGGCCCGAAGATGGTCAAGGTGGGCATGACCCGGCGACTCGACCCGATGGACCGGATCCACGAGCTGGGGGATGCCTCGGTGCCGTTCCGCTACGACGTGCACGCCACGATCTCCAGCGACGACGCAGTCGGCCTGGAGACCGCTCTCCACCATCTGCTGGCTGACCGCAGAGTGAACTTGGTGAACAGCCGACGGGAGTTCTTCTACGCCACGCCGGCTGAGGTCAGGGACAAACTGCAGAGTTTGGACGCTGCCCTGGTGTCCTTCGCTGAGGAGCCGACTGCTCTGGAATGGCGTCAGAGCGAAACGTCCAGACGTAACGGCCAGCTGACCGTGGATGCCCCGGACCTGGATGCCGGAACGGCCACTAGGTCGGTATTTGACGAGGAGCCGGCCTGAGCGGCCAGCGTCCTGGCACTCGGCGTTGTTGAGAGGGAAGGTCCGTCGTGACCTGTTGCGCATGTTGCCCCGTCACTGGACAGATCAGTAGGCGGGTCTTACGGACGTTCCCTGCCCTGCGCGTGCGCTGACCTGGGGCGCCCCCGCAGGAGGTTCGCCTTACGGGAACACACCGCAGTAGACGCGCCTGGGCGACGACGGATGCACTCTCGCGTTGGTGCCGGTACGGTCAGCTCGATGCAGGTCGTGGTGTCCAACGAGCGGCATGATCTCAAGGACCAGGCGCGCCAGGCGTTCCGGGAGCGCACGACACGGTCCTCGTCGACAAGCCAGTCCCGCTCGACGTGGGTATTGGATACCGTTCGGTGGAGGGTCATGAGTTGGGGGAACAGCCCGACACGCTGTGCATCATGGCAGCGGCGGTCGCTGCCGACGCTGGGCGAAAGGGCCTGGCCGGCCAAGCCTTGACGGCCCTTCGCGAACGGGCCGCGTCTGCCGGGCTCGGCAAGGTGGTCTGCCCGGTTCGACCGACCCTCAAGTCGTCCTATCCGCTGGTATCGATGGAGCGCTTCGCGGTGTGGCGACGGGCCGACGGCGAGTCTCTCGACCCGTGGATCCGCACCCATGAGCGCCTGGGAGCGTCGATCCTGGGCCCGGCGTCGCGCTCGATGATGATCACAGGGACGGTGACGGAGTGGGAGCAGTGGGCGGCGATGGCCTTCCCCGAAACCGCAAGCTACGTGGTGCCCGACGCGCTCAGCCTCGTCGAAGTCGACCGAGAGAGGGATCGGGTCACCTACGTCGAGGAGAACCTCTGGATGCGGCACATGTGACCGTCGGTTCGAGGATCCCTGACTGGGCGCGATCACCCATCGTCGAAACTGGCATAGCGAGCAAGCCGTTCGTCGTTGCTCAGTAGGCCCCCGCCAAGCTCATGGGCGGTGGCCAGGACGATCGCGTCAGGCAGACGCAGGCGGCCGTCCCGGGCCCGAAGCTCAGCGGCCCGCTCGGCCGTCCTGGCGTCGAGGGGTGACACGCGGATCCCCATTGCAGCAATCGCCTCACGGGCGTCACCGATGCGGTCGACACGTGCAAAGGCCACCATCGCTTCGCTGTAGGCACTGGCCGGGGCTACGAGTTCCCTCGACGCCTCGTCAGCGGCTTCGACGTCATCGACGGCGCGCTGGTGGTGAGCGTCTGCGTCGTCCAGCAGCCCGATCAGGACGCTGGCGTCAAGGATCAGCGATCCCACTCGTCTCGCAACCGGTCGAGCTCTCCAGGTTCGTAGATTCCCGTTGCGATGCCGGCGTATCGGGCCGATATGGCAGCGTTACCGGGCTGGCCAAAGTCGAACGAAGAACACGACCCCGCCTGTGGAATCGTCGTCGGCTGCCTGAGCGGGAGAACACGTCGACCTTCTATAGGCAGTGCAGAAGCAGCGCTCCGTAACCCGCCCTGCCCGCCGCCGAGCGCACGCAGAATGGCACATCTCGAACGCCGTCCCACTGGACCGGTCCCCGGGACGGGTCACGTCTCTGCGCTCCATTTGGTTTCGAGAACCGCCACGCAGCGCGGTCCGACGATGAGGTGATCGATGGCGCCTCGACCGCTGAGGCGGAGACCGTTGAGTGTCCACCCATCCCCTTTCAAAAGCCCGGAGGACCTCGGCTGTCTCCTGCTCGGCTAGGACGCCCATCATCTTCGAGGGGGCGCCCCTGGAGAGCAGGGTGACTACGAGTGCGAGCCAGAGCCCGCTGCTCACGGCGATACCAGCAACCACTCATCTGCACCGCCACTCAGCAACAACAAGGCGGGGACGGCGCCGGCGCCAGGTGGGAGCCGAGCCGCAGCCGTGACAGACACCCAGCGTCGGCGGAGATACCTGCCCATGAGCTCCCAGACCTGGCTGCGGGCGTAACGGCTGACGCTCGCATCCGCCGCCAGCTACCGGTCCCGCAGTCGGCGACGCGCGGTGACCCGTGGGCCGGAGCTGGCGCCCTTCAGGGACTGCTCCTGCGATGCGACCCGTTCAGGACGGTGGGTGATCACGGCTTCTTCTCGACCGCTGCTCGACCATCTTGCGTGACGACTGGGACTAAGACCGCCGGCCGCCGGAACCAACGCCCAGCTACTTGTCTTCTTCAACGGGGCGCAGGAGGTCGGCCAAGCCGGTGACGGCTGCCTGCATCTCGTGGTTGAGGCTGCCGCCGGAGTGTCCGGCGTCGTCGACGACGATCAGCCGACTGGCCGGCCATGCCTTGTGCAGCTCCCAGGCGGTGTCGAGGGGGCCCGAGACGTCGTGACGGCCGTGGATCAGGGTGGCGGGGATGTGGGCGATTCGGTCCATGCTGGAGAACACCTCGTCGTCGGCAAGGAAGCAGCCGTGGGCCCAGTAATGGGTCACGAGCCGAGCAAAGACCATCTGCCAGGGCGGATCACGGAGGACGAGCCGGGGCTTGGCGTCCGGGGCGAGGGACATGTGGGCGTCTTCCCAGGCACACCAGCGCCGGGCCGCCTCCTCCCGCACCGTCTGGTCGGGGCTGGCCAGGAGTCGGGCGTAGCCTGCGGCCAGATCGCCTTGGCGCTCGGCCACGGGCACTAGCTCGATGAACTCGTCCCACTCTTTTGGGAACACGCGGCCCATGTCCCGGGTGATCCACTGGGTCTCGCGCAACCGGCCGGAGGTGACGGCGCCGAGGACCATGGCGAGCACCCGGTCCGGGTGACGTTGGGCGTAGACGAGGGCGAGGGTGACGCCCCAGGAGCCGCCGATGACGACCCACTGGTCGATGCCGAGGTGGGTCCGCAGCCGCTCGATGTCGGCGATGAGGTGGTCGGTGGTGTTGGTCGACAGGTCGGCGTCGGTGTCGCTGGCGAGGGGCCGGCTGCGGCCGCAGCCCCGCTGGTCGAAGATGACCGCCCGGTACCGGTCCGGATCGAAGATCCGGCGGACACCTGGATTGGGGGGTGAGCCGGGCCCACCGTGCAACCAAACGGCGGGCAGCCCGTCCGGCGAGCCGACGACCTCCCAGTAGACCGTGTGGCCCTCGCCGACGTCGAGGTGCCCGGAATCGGAGGGCTCGACCGGCGTGTCCATAGAGCGATCGTGCCAGACACGAAGGGGTCGAGGCGCAGCTTCGATCGCGCCCGTGACTCGGGGCGGGGGTGCCGACAGAGTGCGTTCCTACCACTCCAGAGGCCGAGCCGTCATCGCGGGCCTAGAGGCGGGGCCAGATCCGGGGCGGCGGCCGAGAAGTTCGGATCCGCTGACTGGCACCATTTGACGGCTTGCCAGCTCGCCCGCCAGGTACCGTCTCGGTCAGGCGACCGGCTGGGGGTTCGAACAGATGGGCGAAGACGGATGGCAACCGGCGCGACTGATCCCGGTGTCGGGGATCAGCGGACCTGACGAGCAGGAACGGCGCGGGTCATCCGCGCTACTTGCCGTCATCTCATCTGTCCGGGAGTTCGGCCGAGCGATCACGATGCAACTCGGCGCTCCAGCTGGGATCGTCGAGACCTTCATCGAGGTGCCCTTCGACCTCGGCGGCCACGAGGTCCGACCCGACGGCCTCATCAGGGTCACTCGTGGGAAGCAGACCTGGACTGCGCTGGTCGAGGTGAAGACCGGACGCAACGATCTGCTGCCCGCACAGCTCGAGGCCTACTTGGACGTCGCCCGGGAGCGTGGCTTCGACGTGCTCCTCACGGTTTCGAACCAACTGGTCACCATCCCCGGGGAGCACCCGACCCTCGTTGACAAGCGGAAGCTGCGGAAGGTGTCCATCAAGCACCTCTCCTGGAGTCAGATCCACACCGAAGCCGTCATCGAGAGGGTCAACCACTCCGTGGCTGACCCAGACCAGGCCTGGATCCTGACCGAGCTCATCCGGTATCTGGAACATCCTCGATCCGGTGCCGTCGACTTCGGCGACATGGGTCCGTCGTGGGTCACGGTTCGCAACGGCGCCGCCAATGGGACCCTCAGAGCGAACGATCCGGCCGTAGCCGACGTCGTGGGACGGTTCGGGCAGCTCGTGTCCTTCGCAGGGATGCGCCTGTCGAGGAGTCTGGGCGTCGACGTCCGATCGGCTCTGAGCCGGGCCGAGATGAGAGACATCGGGGTCTACATGCAAGCGGGCGTCGGGCGCCTCGTCGACTCTGGCATCCTCCATGGCGCTCTCCGGGTCCCCAATGCGGCGGCACCGATCGAGATAGCGGCGGACCTCCGCTCCGGGAGGGTCACCTGCTCCATCACCATCGACGCACCGAGCCAGGGGCGAAACACGACCCGCGTGAACTGGCTGGTACGCCAGCTCGTAAAGGCTCCTGACGCCACCCTGTTGATGGCGTGGCCGGCCTTTGCACGCAATCCCGGGCCGGCCCACCCCATAACGGCCGTGCGGGAAGCTCCGGAGATCCTGATCGAGGACCCGAAGAAAGACCTTCGCTCGTTGACCGTCCGACTGACCGCCGTGGCCGGCTCGAAGCGCGGGCAAATCCAAGGATCGTTCGTGGGATCGGTCCTCGCCCTGGTCGACACCTTCTACGAGAACGTCGTCCAACCGATCAAGCCGTGGTCGCCACCCGCCCCCAAGCCCAGGAGCCTCAGCGCCGGGGAGGAATCTCTCGACGCCGAGGACAGGATCAGCGGGGGCCTACCGCTGGAGTCCATCCAACGGGCAACGACGCCCCCAGATTGGCCTCCAACTGACGGGGAAGCCGAGCCCGCGGTCGGTCCTGTCGATCTGGAGTTCGCTGCCGCTACCGACGGAGAGGTCATCGACGGCCCGGCGGGGGACTTCATCCACGGCACGGACTCCGACGACGGGTTCGCCGGCGACTCACAGCGCCTCGAATGACGGAGGCCAAGCCAGGTGCAGCGACCGGGCGACTCGGGATCTGCTGCGGCAGTTTCCGATCGCGAAAGGACGCCCTCACCCTCAGGGGGCGTCTCACCGGTGATACCATGCGTCATGGATGATGTCTCGATCCGGGATCTGCGTAACCACGGCGGCGAGGTCATCGACCGCGTGGAACACGGCGAGCGGCTGACTGTCACTCGCGATGGGCGGCAGGTAGCCGAACTACGACCTCTCCCACGCCGCCCGCTCAAAGCCGGCGTGCTGATCGAGCGATGGGCCCGGCTACCCCGAGTCGATCCCGACGCGCTTCGCAGGGACTTTGATCAGGCAATCGATTCCCGTCTGTGACCGAGCGCGGAATACTGGACACCTCCGCTGTCGTCTTGCTCGGTCGCCTGCAGGCGACCGACCTGCCCGAAGAGCCTCTCATCACTGCAGTGACCCTGGCAGAGCTCTCGGTCGGTCCGCTGGTAGCGACCACCCCTCAGGAGCGGGCCGCTCGTCAGGGTGTGCTCCAACAAGCTGAGGCCGACTTCCAACCGTTGCCCTTCGATGCCGACGCGGCCAGGGCCTTCGGCCGAGTAGCGGCCTCGCTGAGGGCGAGCGGTCGCAAAGTTCAAGCTTGCAGCTACGACGCCATGATCGCTGCCACCGCTCTCGCCACCGAACTACCCCTCTACACCGTCAACCCCGACGACTTCACCGGCATCGAGGGGCTCGATCTGCATTCGATCCCCCATCCCGACCGAACCTCGTCTGCGACCTGACCCCGGTCGCGACAGAACACACGCTGCGCCGGATGCCCTGGCGAACGAAGACGGTGATGAGCGCAGCAGCGTCTGGTTCCGTCGGGCGAGGCGAGTGACGCCTCCGGAGTCCAAGACCATCGCGTCACGACGCCTGGCTTGCTTCTGTCATGCCGAACGTCTCGACGAAGCCCACATCGTCGCTGACGCCGACGGCGGGAGCCGGTGGTCGCCACGGCATCTCCATGTGCGAGTTCGACCGCGCCGCCTTCGACCAGTGGCTGTGCGGCATCCGCCCGGGCTGGCGGGTCGAGGTCCGAGAAGCCGTCCGCCGCGAGGTCGAGCGCCGGAGGTGCCGTGCGGTAGCTGTCGGCGCCGGCCGGCCACCGGGCCCGGTGATCAGCTGGCAGCTACCTCGCTGGAACGACCCGGGTGGAGAGGAACTCGCCGATCCGGTCTGTCGCCTCGACCGCCTCCGGGGTCTCCGCCGACGCCTGGAACACGTGCGGCGCGCCCTCGGTGACCTGGAGCGTGACGTCCACGCCGGCTGCGGTGCCGGCGGCGGCCAGACGCTGGGAGTCGCCGAGCAGCACCTCGGCGGTGCCGACCTGGATCAGGAGGGGCGGCAGCCCGTCGAGCGAGCCGTGGAGCGGGGAGGCCAGTGGTGACCGGGGGTCGGCACCGGCCAGGTAGTCCACCGCCAACGCGTCCAGGATGGCGGGGGTGAGGACCGGGTCGGCTGCCGCTGACGCCGGCGTGGCGCCCGACCCGCTCAGATCGGCCCACGGTGAGAGCAGTGCCGCAGCTGACGGCTGGGGTTCGCCGGCGTCGCGCAGGACCGTGAGGAGCGCGACCGCCAGCCCGCCGC
>CAJCHX010000125.1 GCA_903970215.1 Acidobacteriaceae bacterium | reverse complement strand
TTGGCTGACTACCTGGCAGCGGTCGCGCCGAAGAATCAGAAGGGCTATTGGGCCTACGCCGACGCCTATATGGTGAGCCTGCTCAAAGCGTGGTTCGGTGACGCCGCGACTGCGGCGAACGATTTCGGCTACGACTACCTGCCGCGTCTGAACGGCCCGGCGGGGACGTACCAGACCGCGGTGGACATGCTGGACGGGAAGGTGGACGGGTACTTCGTCCTGGGGCAGAACCCGGCTGTGGGCTCGGCCAACGGTCGTCAGCAGCGCCTCGGCATGGCAAAGCTCAAGTGGCTGGTAGTGCGTGATCTGAACATGATCGAGTCCGCCACCTGGTGGAAGGACGGTCCTGAGATCGAGTCCGGAGAGCTGCGCACCGAGGACATCGCGACCGAGGTCTTCTTCATGCCGGCGGCCACGCACGTGGAGAAGGCGGGCTCGTTCACCCAGACCCAGCGCATGGTGCAATGGCGGCATCAGGCTGTGGCGCCGCCCGGGCAGGCGCAGAGCGAGTTGGACTTCTTCTACGAGCTGGGCCTGCGGATCCGTGAGCGACTGGCTGGGTCCACTGATGAGCGTGATCGCCCGCTCCTCGACATGACCTGGGACTACCCGCCCGACGAGCATGGCAATCCCGATCCGCAGGCGGTGCTGGCGGAGATCAACGGCTTCCACACCACCGGTCCCGACGCGGGGAGACCGCTCACGTCATACACCCAGATGAAGGCCGACGGCTCCACTGCCGGAGGTTGCTGGATCTACACCGGTGTCTACGCGAACGGCATCAACCAGGCTGCTCGCCGGGTCCCGCACGGCGGACCGGGGCTGACCCAGTCCGAGTGGGGCTGGGTGTGGCCGGCCGACCGCAGGATGCTGTACAACCGCGCGTCCGCGGACCCGGAAGGCAAGCCGTGGAGCGAACGTAAGAAGTACATGTGGTGGGACGAGGAGACGCAACGCTGGACCGGGCCCGACGTGCCGGACTTCCCCGTCGACCGCGCACCGGGTGCGCGGCCGGGTCCCGACGCTTCGGGCGCCGACGCGCTGGCTGGTGACGACCCGTTCATCATGCAGGCCGACGGCAAAGCCTGGCTGTTCGCACCGTCGGGCCTGGTCGACGGCCCTTTGCCGTCACACTTCGAGCCGCAGGAGTCGCCGGTTGCGAACGCGCTGTATCCGCAGCAGCAGTCGCCCAACCGGGTGTTGTTCCCACGGCAGGACAACCTGGACGCGCCGAGCGCGGGCGAGCCGGGAGTGGACGTGTACCCGTACGTGTTCACCACCTACCGGCTCACCGAGCACCACACGGCGGGCGGTATGAGCCGATGGTCGCCGTACCTGGCGGAGCTGCAGCCCGAGATGTTCTGTGAGATATCGCCACAACTGGCGGCGGAGCGCGGCCTCGAGAACGAGGGCTGGGCGACGATCATCTCGCCGCGCGCCGCGATCGAGGCGCGGGTGCTGGTGACGGAACGCATGAAGACGCTGCGGATCAACGGGCGCACTGTGCATCAGGTGGGACTTCCGTACCATTGGGGCGTCGGCAGCGACGCCGTGGTGACCGGCGATGCCGCCAACGATCTGATCGGCGTGACCTTGGACCCGAACACCCAGATCCAGGAGTCCAAGGTGGGGTCGTGCGACGTGATCGCAGGGCGACGCCCGCAGGGTGAGGCCGTGCTCGAGTTGGTGCGGCAGTATCAGCAGCGGGCCGGGGCTACGACGGAGACCGACAACGTTCGGCTCACGCATCCCGCGCTGGAGATCATCGAGCCCGACCGCGACGATCCCCACAACGAGGGGAACACACGATGGTGAACAGGAAGTGGCACTGATGGGTCAGTTGTCCGGCCCCACCGATCCGAGCACGGACGCGCATTGGCACAGCCACCCCGACCGGAAGGGCTTCTTCACCGACACGTCGATCTGCATCGGCTGTAAGGCCTGCGAGGTGGCGTGTAAGGAGTGGAACCAGAACCCCCGCGACGGCGACCTCGAGCTCACCGGCATGTCGTATGACAACACGGTGTCGCTCGGCGCGAGCACGTGGCGGCACGTCGCGTTCATCGAGCAGGACCACGAGCGCATCCAGGAGGCGCGCGAGTCCGGTCGAAAGCTGGTGGGCCTCGGCATGCCGTCCGTGGGCCCCGCCCCGTCGGCCGCCGGCGCTACCGTGACGGGCACCGCCACCACGACGACCGTCGTCGACACCACTCCGCCGGACACGCCGGAGTTCCGCTGGCTGATGTCGTCGGACGTGTGCAAGCACTGCACCCATGCCGGATGCCTGGACGTCTGCCCGACCGGCGCCATGATGCGCACCGAATTCGGCACCGTCATGGTCCAGGCGGACGTGTGCAACGGATGTGGGACCTGTGTGGCCGGTTGCCCGTTCGGCGTGGTGCAGCGGCGCAGCGACGGCACCGTCGCGCCCACGACGCGGGAAGGGCAGCGCAAGGGTGAGCAGCCGCCGGTGTCGAAACGGGGCGTCGCGCAGAAGTGCACGCTGTGCTATGACCGGTTGGTCGACGACGAGACCCCGGCGTGCGCCAAGACCTGCCCGACCACGTCGATCAAGTTCGGCAACCACGACGATCTGGTGGAGGTGGCGCGCGAGCGCGTCGCCGAACTGCATGCGCAGGGCATGACCGAGGCCCGGCTGTACGGGGCCAACGAGAACGACGGCGTGGGCGGTACCGGCTCGGTGTTCCTGCTGCTCGACGAGCCCGAGGTGTACGGCCTGCCACCTGACCCGCGGGTGTGCACTGCCGACCTGATGACGATGTACAAGCGCGCGGGGATGGCAGCCGCGGGGATGGTCGCCGCCGCGACCGTGTCGTTCGTCGCGGGCTCGGTCTTCGGGGGCGCAGGTCGGAAGGGGAGGCGATGACGCACTCCGAGTTCGACGGTCTTCGGCCGCCCGAGCCGCCTCGACGCCGACGCCGCGGCAAGAAGCCGCCGAAGAATCGTCCGGGCCAGGCGGGTGGCGGTGACGGGTCGCGCGAGATCCTGATGGTGCCCGAGCCGGAGTTCACGTCGTACTACGGCCATCCGGTGGTCAAGCCGCCGCCGTGGGAGTGGCCGGTCGCGGCGTACCTGTTTCTCGGCGGTGTGGCAGGCGGATCGGGTGTGCTGGCCGCCGGAGCGCAGTTGACGGGCCGTCGGAAGCTACGCCGGAACGCGCGGCTGGGTGCCCTGACCGCTGTCGGGTTCGGAGCGATCGCCCTCGTCGTGGACCTCGGGCGGCCTGAGCGTTTCATCAACATGATGCGCGTGTTCAAAGTGACCTCGCCGATGAGCATGGGCTCGTGGATCCTGTCCGCCTACAGCGGTGGGATCGGGGTAGCAGCGGTCGCCGAGGTCGATCGGCTCACGGGCGAGCGGCTGCCGTTCGGACCACTGCGTAAGGTGCTGCACCTGGTGGAGGGCCCGGCAGGACTCGAGGCCGCGTTGTTCGGGCCGCCGCTCGCGGTGTACACCGCAGTGTTGCTCTCGGACACCGCGACTCCGACATGGAACGACGCGCACCGCGACCTGCCGTTCGTGTTCATCAGCTCCGCGAGTCTGGCCTCAGGCGGGCTCGCCATGGTCACGACTCCCACGTCGGAGACCGGCCCGGCAAGGGCCTTCGCGGTCGCTGGTGTGGTGGGCGACATCGTGGCCATGAAGTACATGGAGTCGCGCATGGATCCGCTCCTGGTCGAGCCGTTGCACCACGGCACGCCCGGCAAACTGCTGAGGTGGAGCGAGCGGCTGGCCATCGCCGGCGGCCTGGGCGCGCTGCTGGGTGGGCGGTACCGGCCGATCGCGGTGGTCTCCGGTCTGTCCCTGATGACCGCGTCTGCGTTCACCCGCTTCGGCGTCTTCGAGGCCGGGCTCGAATCGACCAAGGACCCCAAGTACGTGATCGAGCCACAGAAGCGCCGGTTGGCCGCGCGCCGCGCCGCGGGTATCACCGGCGACTCCATCACCACTGCGGACTGACTGCTGCCCGCAGACGAACGTAGGGCCGTACGCGCATCTGCGCATACGGCCCTGACGTGTGGTCCGCGAACGGTTGGTCAGTAGCTGGACTGGTCGCCGTAGCCCTGCTGGCCGGACTGGTC
>CAJCHX010000124.1 GCA_903970215.1 Acidobacteriaceae bacterium | reverse complement strand
AGTACCTCGCCTATATGGGAGGGATCGCCCACAAGGTCCACGAGGCCGGGGGAAGGCTGTTCGCCGAGCTGTCGCTGACGCCCTCCCGGAGCGGGGCCTATGGGTACTCCGGGATCTACTCCGTCGACTACTTGCATCTGTCGGCATCGAACGTTCCCACGGTGATGGGGGGAATGGCGGCGCATGGGCTTGAGGCTGCGGAGATACACGAGATGGCGGCTGCTCTTGGCGAGCTGGCCGCGATCGCCGCCACGACTGGCATCGACGGCCTGGAGATCCACGCCCATGCGGGTGACATGCACTCTGACTTCATGTCCCCGATCGCGAACCGGCGCGCGGACCAATATGGGGGCAACCTGGAGAATCGCACACGCTTCACCCTGGAGATGATCGAGGCTGTCCGCGGACGTCTGGGCCCCGAGTTTCCACTGTGGCTGCGGTTCTCCCCGATCGAGAAGCTGCCCGGCGGGTTGACCGTCGAGGACGGTGCCAGGATCCTGGCCTTGATTGAGCGGTCGGGCGGGATTGACGCCTTCAACATCTACGGAGAATCGCCGAACTCGGCCGGTGGCGGAACCCCGGACATGACCTACCCGGTCGCGGTCAACGCTCCCTACAGCGAACGGATCCGCGAGCAACTGTCAGGAACCCCCGTGATCTGCGGCGGCAGGATCAACGATCCGGCGGTCGCCGAGGATCTCATCGCCCAGGACCGTGCGGACATGGTCGGCATGGTGCGGGCGCTGATCGCTGATCCTGACCTCCCCAACAAGGCGCGCACCGGGAGGGCCCGCGAGATTCGCCCGTGCTGCTACTCGAGCGAGGGCTGCATCGCATTGCTCAATGCGACGCGGGTGCCGTCAATCGTCTGCACGGTCAACCCAGAGACCGGCCGGGAGGCTGAGCCTCCGCCACCTCCGCCGGTCCGAGTCAAGCGTGTGCTTGTCGTCGGATCGGGGCCTGCTGGACTCAAGGCGGCCGAACAGGCGGCTCAGCGTGGTCACGACGTCACCGTCTGCGAGCGTGAGCCGGTCGCGGGCGGGCTGATCAGGCTGCAGTCCCAGGTGCACAGCCGCAAGCTCGAACACGTCGTGGTCGATCACCTCCTCGCGCGCCTGCAAAGCCTCGGCGTCGAGCTCCGACTGAACACCGAAGTCGATGCCGCATCGGTGCTCGTGCATGATCCCGACGTGGTGATCATCGCCACCGGCGCCAGCTCTGTGCGCACCGGGTTCACCAACCTGGTCCCCGACCTGGACGGGCTGCCAGGAGCGGAACTGGATCACGTGTTGACCGATACGGAGCTGCTGCGCGGAGGGAAGGTCGGACGTCACGTCGTCGTCATCGAGAACAACTCTCTCGGAGACTTCAGCGCACCGGTCTGCATCGAATATCTGCTTGAGCGCGGCCACCAGGTCACCGCGATCACCTCGGACTCCACGGTCGGGGAGGAGATCCTGTTTCGCAGCCGTCGCCCGTTGCTGACACGGCTCTACCGAGCTGGGATGCGGATGCAGGCGCACACCGGCGTTCGGCGGATCGATGCGAGGGGCCTGACGCTGTACAACGTCTACGACGACTCGGAGTCTCGTCTGGAGGGTGTTGACTCCGTGGTGCTCGTGCTCGGCCGACGTGCTCACGGCGGACTTGCCGGGGAGCTGCGGGCGCACGTGCCAGAGCTGTACGAAGTCGGCGATGCGCTGATGCCGCGAAGCGTCGGCGCGGCCATGCTTGAGGGCTACCAGGTCGGACGCACGCTGTGACTGGACTGTCGCGAACCATCGTTGCTGGCGGCACCGGTGGAGACGGGCTGCCCCACCTCTTCAGCCCAATCGATATCGGCCCACTGACCCTCGCCAACCGGGTTGTGTTCGCGAGCCACACACCGGGCTTCAGCCTTGATCCGAGTGAGCGCGTTCCAGGCCGACGCTACGGCCACTACCTGGCTCGACGTGCCGCCGGAGGGGCAGGGCTGGTCATCACGGGACACCGCTATTGCTTTGTACGCGCAGTCACGCAGGTCGGCGGTCAGCTGGGTTTCGTGGCCGGCTCGAATCCATTCCTGTGGGATCCTGAAGCAGGCGGCGGAGCAACCGAAGAGGCTTATCGCAGCCATATCGCGACGATTGTCTCCCATGTCCACGCCGAGGGCGTGCCGATTCTCGCTCAGCTCTCGACCGATCCGCCACGGACCGCGATCGCCGAGCTGCTGACTCGCATCGACTTCCTGCAACTGGCGCCCTCGCCCGGAAGCGCTTCGACGGGACTCGCCGCTCGTGGCATCGAGGTCGACGAGATCCACCGGTTGATCGCCGCCGCCGGTCGTCTGGCGTCAACGGTCAGGGAGAGTGGCCTCGACGGGGTCGAGCTGCATTGTCACGCTGGTGACCTGGCCAACGACTTCCTCTCACCGGCCTACAACCGGCGCACCGACCGGTACGGTGGTTCGCTCGAGAACCGCATGCGCTTCATCACCGAGCTCCTCACCGAGATCCGCCGGTGTGGCGGCCCCGGTTTCGTCGTGGCCCTGAGGTTTTCTCTGTACGACGCGGTTGGTGGCGGCTTCGGCCTCGACGAGGGAATCGAGATACTGCGGCGACTGGATGCCTCGGGGCTGGTCGACGAGATCAACGTCTTCGGGACATTCAGCGGCATCGAGCAATACACCGCAGACGGACAGGTCGAGGTCAACGTCGCGATGACCGCCCGAGCCCGGGAAGCCCTGGCGCGCGAAACGCCGATCGCGGTGACCGGTTCAATCAGCGACCCTCTCGCTGCTGAACGGATCATTGCTGATGGCCGGGCCGACCTCGTCGGGATGGTCCGCGCGCTGATCGCCGATCCTGATGCGCCGCTGAAGGCCCGCGAGGGCCGCAGCGACGAGATCAGGCGCTGCGTGTATTCATCGGAGGGATGTTTGGGCCTGCAGGGGGCCTGGCGTGCCCAGGAGATCATGTGCACTGTCAATCCGGAGGCGGGAGCGGAGGAGGAGTTCGCCGAGCTCACGAGCCCGCACACGATCAAGCGGGTCCTCGTGGTGGGAGGAGGACCAGCCGGTCTCAAGGCTGCCGAGCAGGCGGCCATGCGGGGTCATTCGGTTGTTCTGTTCGAGCGTGATGACCAACTGGGCGGCCGCGTGCTGTTGCAGTGCCGGGTGCCGAGTCGTGAGCTTGAACGTGTTGCCGTCACCCACCTGGAACGCCGCCTGGAGATGCTCGGCGTTGAGGTGCGCTGCGGACAGGAGGCGACCGTGGAGAACCTGCTCGCCGAGAACCCCGACGCGATCGTCCTTGCCACCGGATCCACCCCGGTGACAACGGGTTACACCAACCTCGCGCCGAACCTGCCGGGGCTCCCGGGAGCGGATCGAGCGTTCGTCGTCAGCGACGAGGCGGTCCTGCGCGACGCGCCCGTCGGCCAGCGCGTGGTCATCGTCGACGACAGCGCCGGAGATTTCACGGTCCCGCTCACGGCCGAGTTCCTGCTCGACCGCGGGCACGAGGTCGAGGTGTGCACTCGCCGACGCTACATCGGACATAACATGTTCAGCTACAGCCTGATCGCCACTCGGACGCGGCTGGAAGCCAAAGGACTGCGCGTGCACCCAGAGGTCGAGGTCACTGAGATCGGCGACCGCTCCGTCCTGGCCACCAACGTCTGGAGTCGGGCCCCGATGCGCCTGGAGGACGTCGACACGGTGGTGCTGTCCATCGGGAGGCGCTCGGACCGCGAACTCCGCGCGCAACTGGCTGAGTCCGGGGTAGAGCTCGTTGAGGCCGGTGACTCAGTGCTGCCACGGTCGGTCGGCGCGGCGATTCGCGACGGCTACCTGCTCGGTCGTCACATCTGAGACGACAACGATGCCAACTCAGCGGGGCGAAACCCGTCGATGTTGGCGTTGGCTCGCGATGCGATCAGCGGGACAGACGCGAGGTCATCACGAGAGAATCCGGGTTCTCGACTCCTTGACCGAGTCGCTGAGAAGCATCACTCCCTCACGGATGCACCAATGCAGGACAGTCGCGCCGGCCGCCCCCGGATAGTCCGAACGCGCTGTCCAGCGAGCTTGCGAGCTTGCTTCGATGAATCCCCCCGCGGGAACGAGCAGGGGCGGGTGTCCGGCCACGCTGAGCCACATCTCACCTTCGAGTACGTAGGCGAACTCACGAAACCGCAGGCCCTCCGGCACGACTCCGCCGCCCAGCTGAGAACCTGGTCCGTGGATCCACCGCAAGGTGACGGCCGGATCTCCGTTGTCACGGCGAGAGAGGATCTTGATGACCGACGCAGGGCGTGCCGGGTGCGGCTCCCAGGGCAGTTCGCGGGAGCTGAGCACGCAGACGCACGGGTCGGAGTGGACCAGCGCCGAACAGTCTGCATCGCCTACCGGCTGGGGCGCGACGACCTGGCCCAGGCGCTCGGATATGCCGACGAAGGCATCATCGCCGCGCACGGTGAAGCTCAACGACAAGAGGGCGACCTTGGATCGCGGGGTTCCTCCACCGTGGGGCGACAGCGGCGCTCGATCC
>CAJCHX010000123.1 GCA_903970215.1 Acidobacteriaceae bacterium | reverse complement strand
CCGCCCGATCCAACTCAGCCGCCGCAGCCCCACGGGTCACCCCCAACGCCGCCCCGACCTCCGCCGTCAACGCATCCCAGTCGTCGACGAACACGAATCGCTCGTCCTGATCCAGATCGGCCGCCCGCGCCCGGTACTCCTCGCCCCGCAGCCGATGCACCTCCGACAACACCACCACGTCCTCCGCGACGAGCCGATTGACCGCGCGCCGACGCTCCCCGACCTGCTCCAACAACCCCACCACCGGCACATTCGGTACCTCGAAACCGGTCGGCACCGGCCGGGTGACCATGCCGCCAGTTTCGAATCCATTCACCATACTGCTCATACGTTCGATAGTACCGACCGCGCCGAATGCCCGCAATGACCGAACTGAGAACATCCGGTGAGGTGATCGACCGCAAACCACTACAGGGCAGCACTCCGAGGGCGAAGCGTCACTCCGAGAAGGCGAACCAGCAGATGTCGTCGCGCCGGGCCTGATCATCAAGGACCAGGCTGCGGATCTGATCGGGGAGCTGGTCGCGTTGCCAGTCGCGCTCGATCCGCCCGACCAGAGGGTCGTCAGGGTACGCGCAGCGTACGGCCTTGATCGCGTAGGCGGCGGCGCCGAGATCGTGTTCGGCAACGTGCCCGACACACGCCGCCTGCCCAGCTGAGTAAGCCGCACATCGGGCCGCACCGGCAAGCGGTCGAGCGGCCCCCATCGCATGTCCACCAACTGCGCGAGCCACCATCATCGGCATGTCACCGTGCGCCCATGCTCTGGCGGCGGCAATCGCTTCGCGCGGCCGTGGATCGCTCGGTCGTTCGCATTCGAAATAGTGGAGAACGTGTTCAGCGCATGCTGCCGCCCAAAACGCGAGTAACTGGTGGTCACCATCGGTCAGGGAGCCGCCCCGACGAATCGTGATCATCCGCGGGTCCCGGACCGTCGGCAAGATCACTGCAGCTCAGACGACTCGAGGTCGTACCACTCGCCCGTCCTATACCGTGAAGCCCAAAGCCCGCAACTGCTCACGACCGTCGTCGGTGATCTTGTCGGGTCCCCACGGCGGCATCCAGACCCAATTGATCTTGGCGTCGGTGCACAGGCCGCTCGACACCAGCGCCGCACGGGTCTGATCCTCGATGACATCGGTCAGCGGGCATGCCGCAGACGTCAGCGTCATGTCCAGCAGTGCGGCCGCATCGTCGTCGACCGCGATGCCGTACACCAGACCGAGGTCTACGACATTGATTCCCAGCTCGGGGTCGACCACGTCACGCATGGCCTCCTCGACGTCCTCGAGCTTCGGGAGGTTCGTCTGTTCCGTCATGCCGTTCGTTCCTCCGCATCGATGATCTGGGCGAGCGCATCCTTGAACGCCATCCAGCCGAGCAGCGCGCACTTCACGCGCGCCGGGTACTTCGAGACACCGGCGAAGGCCACGCCGTCACCGATCAGGTCCTCGTCACCCTCGATCTGCCCTCGTGACTGCAACATCTCCGTGTAGCCCTGCACCGTCTTCAGTGCCTCGCCCACCGACTGGCCGATCACCTGATCGGTCAACACCGATGTCGCCGCCTGCGAGATCGAGCATCCCTGCCCGTCGTACGACACGTCTGCCACAGTCTGATGGTCGTCCGACAGCTGCACCCGCAGGGTGACCTCGTCGCCGCACGTCGGGTTCACGTGGTGCACCTCGGCGCCGTATGGTTCGCGCAGACCCCGGTGGTGGGGGTGCTTGTAGTGGTCCAGGATCACTTCCTGGTACATCTGTTCCATTCTCATACGATGAGCTCCATTCGCATCAGGCGCCCCCTCACGCGACTCCGAAGAACCTCTGCGCCTTGACGATCGCGCCCGCCAACGCGTCCACCTCGGCGAGGGTGTTGTAAGCGGCGAACGATGCCCGCGCGGTCGCGGCGATGCCGAACCGGCGGTGCAGCGGCCACGCGCAATGGTGCCCGACGCGGATCGCGACACCCTCGTCATCGAGCACCTGGCCGACATCGTGCGCGTGCACTCCGTCCACCAGGAACGACACCGCCGAACCGCGGTCGACGTTCTCGGTGGGCCCGATGATCCGCACGCCGTCGATGGCGGTCAGTCGCTCGAGAGCCGCGTCGACCAACGCATGCTCGTGCGCCGCAACGTTGTTCATACCCAGCCGGTCGAGATAGTTCACGGCCGCTCCGAGCCCGACGACCTGGGACGTCATCGGCACACCGGCCTCGAACCGCTGTGGCGGCGGCGCATAGGTCGAGCCCTCCATCGTCACGGTCTCGATCATCGAACCGCCCGTCAGGAACGGCGGGAGCTGCGCAAGCAGCGCACGCTTGCCGTACGCCACGCCCACGCCCGACGGCCCGAACATCTTGTGCCCGGAGAACGCAGCGAAATCCACGTCCAGAGCGTGGAAGTCGACCGCCATGTGTGGAACGGACTGGCAAGCGTCCAGCACCGCCAGCGCGCCGACCGCGTGCGCGCGACGCACGAGCTCTGCGACGGGCGCGACCGCGCCGGTCACGTTGGACACGTGGGTGAACGCCACGACCCTGACGGTCTCGTCGAGTTCGAGCGAGTCGAGGTCGATCCGGCCGTCGTCGGTCACGCCGAACCACTTGAGCGTCGCGCCGGTGCGACGGCACAGCTCCTGCCACGGAACAAGATTCGCGTGGTGCTCGAGCTCGGTGATGACGACGGTGTCGCCCGCCCCCAGTCGTTTTCCGCCGAACAGCGGCGCACTACGGTCGTCGCCGAGCGTGTAGGTCACGAGGTTGAGCGACTCGGTCGCGTTCTTCGTGAACACGATCTCGTCGGCATCAGCACCGACGAACGCCGCGATCGTCGCGCGTGCGTCCTCGTATGCGTCCGTGGCCTCCTCGGCGAGCTGATGCGCGCCGCGGTGCACAGCCGCATTGTGCGTCGTCAGGAAATCCCGCTCGGCGTCGAGCACCGCAAGCGGCCGTTGCGACGTCGCACCCGAATCGAGATACACCAACGGCCGCCCGTCCCGCACCGTGCGGGACAGGATCGGGAAGTCGGCGCGTACGGCGTCTACGTCGAGCGTGTCGCGAACAGCGCCCACCCAGCGCGCGCCCGTCGTGTCCACCGTCATCGCCGTTCCTCCTTGAAGTTCTCTTCCTTGAAGTTCTCTTCCGTCAGGCCCCGACGGCCTGGGTGAAACGCACGTAGCCGTGCTCTTCCAGCTCGTCCGCGAGCTCGGGTCCTCCGGACTCCACGATGCGGCCGTTCACGAAGACGTGCACGAACTGCGGGTGGATGTAGCGCAGGATCCGGGTGTAGTGCGTGATCAGGAGGATGCCGCCGTGCTCGCGCTCGGCATACCGATTGACCCCCTCGGACACGACGCGCAGCGCATCCACATCGAGACCCGAGTCGGTCTCGTCGAGAATGGCGAACTTCGGCTTGAGCAGACCCAGCTGCAGGATCTCGTGGCGCTTCTTCTCGCCTCCGGAGAAGCCCTCGTTGACCGACCGCTCGCCGAACTGCGCGTCGATCTCGAGCTCACTCATGGCCTCGCGCACCTCCTTGACCCAGGTACGCAGTTTCGGGGCCTCGCCGCGGATAGCCGTGGCGGCCGACCGCAGGAAGTTCGACATCGAGACACCGGGGACCTCGATCGGGTACTGCATCGCGAGGAACAGCCCGGCGCGGGCGCGTTCGTCGACGGTCATCGCAAGGACGTCCTCCCCGTCCAGCGTGACCGAACCCTTGGTCACCTTGTACTTGGGGTGGCCCGCGATGGCGTAGCTCAGCGTGGACTTGCCGGAACCGTTGGGCCCCATCAGAGCATGGGTCTGACCGGACTCGATGGTCAGGTCGACGCCCTTGAGGATGTGGATCGGCTCGGCGTTCTCGTCCGCCTGCACCACGTCGACGTGCAGGTCACGGATCTCGAGGGTAGACAATGGGTTTCCTTGATCGTTGTGGGTTCGTTCAGATGCCGGCGGTGGCGAGTTCGGTCTCGATGGCCGCTTCGAGCCGCGTGCGCAGCTCCGGCACCGTGATGCGTTCGATCAGCTCCTGGAAGAAGCCCCGGACTACGAGACGGCGCGCCGCAGCCTCCGGGATACCGCGCGAACGCAGGTAGAAGAGTTGCTCGTCATCGAACCGGCCGGTGGCCGACGCGTGACCCGCGCCCTCGATCTCGCCGGTCTCGATCTCCAGGTTGGGCACCGAGTCGGCGCGGGCTCCGTCGGTCAGCACCAGGTTGCGGTTGGTCTCGAAGGTGCTGGTGCCCTCGGCCTCGGCGCGAATGAGCACGTCGCCGACCCAGACCGTGTGCGCGTCGCCCTTCTTCGCGGCGGGGTCGCCCTGCAGGGCGCCCTTGTACACGACATTCGACTTGCAGTGCGGCTGACTGTGATCCACGAGCAGCCGCTGCTCCAGGTGCTGTCCGGCGTCCGCGAAGTACAAGCCGAACATCTCAGCGTGCCCGCCGGGACCGGCGAACGTCACGTGCGGCGTCATCCGGACCAGGTCGCCGCCGAGTTGCACGGCGAAATGCTTGATCGTCGCGTCCCGCCCCACCGCGGCGTGGTGCTGGGTGACCCACACAGCGTCGTCCGCGAAGTCCTGGACGTCGACCACATACAGCGTCGCTCCGTCGCCGATCACGAACTCGACATTCTCCGCGACGGTGCCCGACCCCTTGTGGTCCAACACGATCACGGCGCGGGCGAACTGCTCGACGCGGATCTGCAGGTGGCCGAACGCCGTTCGCCCCTCGCCCGGCCCCGCGACGGTGACGGTCAGTCCGCCGTCGATGGCGACCTCGCGGCCGACGGTCACGATGGTCGCCTCGGGGAATGACGTGTAGGCCTGCGCCGCAACGCGATCGAACGGAACGCCCGCCGCGCCCAGACGTGCGTCGTCGCGCCCCACGGTCTCGACGGTCACACCGTCGGGCACCTGCGAGGTGCTGACGGCCACGACACCGTCGGCGACGGCCGAGCCGTCGTGCAGCCCGCGTAGCCGGCGCAGCGGGGTGAACCGCCACGCCTCGTCGCGGTGGCTGGGTACCTCGAAGGCGTTCACGTCATACGACGTGAACAGCTCGCCCTTGTTGGTCTGCAGGTGCGTCGCTTCGGCGGCGGCAGCCACGTTGGGCACCGCTGCGTTGGGCACTGCTACGTTGGGCACCGCTGCGTTGGGCACCGCTCCGTTTGGCACCGCCGCGTTGGACACAGCAGCAGCCGCGTGGGCCGGGGTCGTGGCTCCGGTCGTCTTCTCAGTCGCGGTCACCTAGCCCACGGCCCCTTCCATCTGCAGCTCGATCAGTCGGTTCAGTTCGAGGGCGTATTCCATCGGCAGTTCCTTGGCGATGGGCTCGACGAAGCCGCGCACCACCATCGCCATCGCCTCGTCCTCGGTGAGTCCGCGGCTCATCAGATAGAACAGCTGGTCGTCGCTCACCTTGGAGACGGTCGCCTCATGCCCCATGGTCACGTCGTCCTCGCGGATGTCCACGTACGGGTACGTGTCCGACCGCGAGATCGTGTCCACCAGCAGCGCATCGCATTTGACCGTCGACCGCGAGCCGTGGGCACCCTTGTTCACCTGGACGAGGCCCCGGTACGACGCGCGGCCGCCGCCGCGCGCCACCGACTTGGAGATGATGTTGGACGACGTGTTGGGCGCCAGGTGGACCATCTTGGAACCGGTGTCCTGGTGCTGACCCGGGCCCGCGAAGGCGACCGAGAGGACCTCACCCTTGGCGTGCTCGCCGACCATCCACACGGCCGGGTACTTCATCGTGACCTTCGAGCCGATGTTTCCGTCGATCCACTCCATCGTCGCGCCGGCCTCTGCCCGGGCGCGCTTGGTCACCAGGTTGTAGACGTTGTTCGACCAGTTCTGGATCGTGGTGTAGCGGCAGCGGCCACCCTTCTTCACGATGATCTCGACGACCGCCGAGTGCAGCGAGTCCGACTTGTAGATCGGCGCGGTACAGCCCTCGACGTAGTGGACGTACGCGTCCTCGTCGACGATGATCAACGTCCGCTCGAACTGCCCCATGTTCTCGGTGTTGATCCGGAAGTAGGCCTGCAGCGGGATGTCGACGTGCACACCCTTGGGGACGTAGATGAACGACCCGCCCGACCAGACGGCGGTGTTCAGTGCCGAGAACTTGTTGTCGCCGGCCGGGATCACAGTGCCGAAGTACTCCCGGAAGATGTCCGGGTGCTGCTTGAGGGCCGTGTCGGTGTCGAGGAAGATCACGCCCTGCGCCTCCAGGTCCTCGCGGATCTGGTGGTACACGACCTCGGACTCGTACTGCGCCGCCACGCCCGACACGAGCCGCTGCTTCTCCGCCTCGGGGATGCCGAGCTTGTCGTAGGTGTTCTTGATGTCCTCGGGCAGGTCGTCCCAGCTCTCGGCCTGCTTCTCCGTGGACCGCACGAAGTACTTGATGTTGTCGAAGTGGATGCCGTCGAGGTTGCTACCCCAGGTGGGCATCGGCTTCTTGTCGAAGATGTTGAGCGCCTTGAGCCGGGTCTCCAGCATCCACTGCGGCTCGCTCTTCTTCGCGGAGATGTCGGCGACCACCGCAGCCGAGAGACCACGCTGCGCGGACGCTCCCGCGATGTCCTTGTCGTGCCAGCCGTAGCCGTACTTGCCCAGCGAGGCGATGGTCTGCTCCTGGGTGAGCGGCGCCGAGCTCGCCTGCTGGGTAGCCGTGTCCTCGGACACGGCCTCGTTCACGGTGGTGGTCATCGTCGCTCCTTCGGCTGCCCCATGATGAGGGGCACGTGGGTCGTGCATGCGCGGTCGCCGTTGGCGATGGTCGCCAACCGCTGGACGTGAGTTCCCAACAACTCTCCGATGACCTCTATTTCGGCCTCGCAGAGTTCCGGGAACTCGGTGGCGACCTCCGACACCGGGCAGTGGTGTTGGCAGATCTGGACGCCGGCCCCGACGGTGCGGGTGTCGGCCGAGAATCCGGCGTCGGACAACGCGACGGCGATCCTACGGGCGGCGGTGCCCGTGTCGTCCGTAGCCTCGATCTTCGCGGCGGCGACCGCGGCCTCGGCACGGCGGCGGGCGAATGCCCGGACCGCCTCCTCGCCGCCCACCTCGCGAAGGGCGCGCAGCGCGTCGCCGGCCAGCGCATCGTAGCCCTGCGCGAGTTGCCGACGGCCGGCCTGCGTGAGCAGGAACTCCCGGGCGGGCCGGCCGCGGCCGCGAACATTGTGGCGGGCCGGAGTCGCGGTGGACACCTCACCGGCGTCGATGAGGATGTCCAGATGGCGCCGGACCGCCGTCG
>CAJCHX010000122.1 GCA_903970215.1 Acidobacteriaceae bacterium | reverse complement strand
GACTCACTGGGCGCTCTCACCGACGGTGCCGGCGCCCCGGCGTCGGCGAGCCGTTCTTCGAAGTGAATGGCGGTGTGTTGCGGCCCGGCATCCGACTGGTGGATCCGCTCGGTCACCCCGATCAGCCACCACCCAGCGTGGACAGTCCGATACGGCGAAGTCTGGCGGCAGCGTGCTGTTCGGCAGCGCCACCGCGTGGGCCCAGCGCGCCCGGCGGCGGCCGTGGGCATACTAACGAGGGTCGGCCTCGACATAGGCACGTAACGCATCTCGGCAGCCCCGCCCCGCTCCACCGGGTCGATCCGCCGGCCCGACCCGCCGCCACCGCTGGCCTGGAGCCACTCCCCCTGCGCGTGCCAGACGCTGCCACCTTTGACCTCGACGACGGCAATCCCGTAGCCCCGGGCATGAGCACGACCAGGTCGGCCTCGTGGTCCTTGGTGCGGTCGGTGACCCGCACACCAGCCAGCAGCACGTCCTCGGCCCCGAGCTGATCCCGCAGCCACTGCCATACCCTGCCGCTCGGCGCCGCTGCCGAACCGCGGCTGCTCGCGACGGCAGATGGGCACAGCGCACAGTGTCTGCCTAGACCCTGACAACGGCCACACGAACGATCCGCAGAGACTGGTTCGGGAGCCCCGGGGCCACGCACCCTGTGACAGTTCGCATCTGTTCGAGTCGCTCGCCAGCGCTGCCGTGGGGTGGCCAGGCCTGATCGGACCGTCAGAACTCCACGCGGTAACGCGGCACGAACGTCTGGGTCGTGGGCCGGATGTCAGCGATGCGGTCGACACGATACGTGCGGAGCACTCCCCGATCGTCGACGACGAACAGCACGATGTTGCCGTTCCGGGTACGGCGTAGCGAGTAGAGCTCTACTACGCGTGCACCACTAGGCGATCCCGACGGGCAGCCGCTGCGGGCCTAACGTTATGACGCGGTGATCACGCAGGGGTCGCTGGTCGGAACGGTGTGGATGTCGGCCTCGTCGAACAGGGTCAGGGAGTCCTGGCTCGGGTCAGGCTCGTACTGGACGCGGACGAGAACGTTGCCCAGCGCCCGGGTGATCGCCGCGCTGCGGTATAGGTCAGAGTCGACACAGCCTGGCTCGGTGTCGGCCGCTGCGGGATCGACCTGCACGGCGTCAGTGGGCAACTCCGGTGTCACGAGGGCACGGCCGTGGCTGAGGTCAACGTCGGTCGGTGCGGACGGGTCGAGGGAGAAGAAGAACTGGACATAGGTGACCCGCGGGCGGTCATCGATCGTCACCAGCACGCGGTTGCGACGGTCGGCGGCGGTGGCCGGCAGGTAGCCCTCAGGAGCTTCGCCCCACGAGCCGGGGTCGCTGAGAGGGTGGTAGTAGTTCCACACCGCCTCCAGTGCTCCGAAGCGGGTCAGACCGTCTCGCGGGGTAGCAGTCCTGAGCATCGGCTCGCCGTCCTCAGCGGCGGTAGCTCGGCAGCTCGCCGAGCACGCTGGCGACCGCGCCCAGCGCGCGAGCGCGGCCACCGCACCGACGCTGAGTATCAGCGCGAGCAGGAAAGCGACGGTGATGCCTACCTGTTCCCCGCGGGTACGTGTTGCCATGAGCAGAAGCCTCCCGGATGGGTCCGACAATTTCTGCTGGCCACAGTCGCGGAGCCGGGCCCTTAGGCTCCCCTGGTGGTGTGTCCTGATCCGCAGAGTCTTCGTGATCGCAACCGCTCCGGCCGTGAGGAGTGCGTTCAGGCACTGCTCGCGAGCCTGATCGTGG
>CAJCHX010000121.1 GCA_903970215.1 Acidobacteriaceae bacterium | reverse complement strand
CGGGGCTGTCTGCCGTCGCTGGGACCGCCGGTCTGGCGACTTATCTTCTGCTGCAACGGAAACGGCGTCGTTGACTGGATCGGCCGGGATATTTCGAGAATCTTTGACGAATCCCTTGCTGTGACGGCAGTCACAAGGTACAAATGACGTACGGAGCGACGGAACGCCTCATCCCCACCGGAAGAGAAGGTCGAGGATCCCGAACCGTCAAGGCTCCTAGCACGGATACCAGGCACCCACGCGGAGCACGCCGCAGAGGGCAAAAAGCGTTGTGGGCCTGCGTCATTCGGGAACTGTGTTTAACACGGGCAACGCGGTGGTACCGCGGGCCTTCTTTCCCGCACGACGCCGAGGCCGGAAACACAACCCACATTGCACGCTTGGTAACCCGGGATCCGTGCTTGCAGACGGCGATTCGGACCCGTTCTGAGGAGCGCACTGAACTCCATCCCAGTGCGAACCACCCTCAGCGCAGGCCGGGTCGCCGTCGTGCTGTGTCTGGACTGGGCGGCGTTCTCTATCGCTCGGCGATCGAGAGCGCCTCTCGTGCACCGGCTTCCATAGCCGAGCAACAGAGTGACACCCAGGCCACCAGCCCGTCCTCAGTGCCCATCCCGAATGCGTCCGCAGCGGCCGCGTAGCCGCTCGCGAACTTGAGCCACGTGGTCTCCGGGATGCCTAGCGCGTGCGGGTCCAGGCCCGTGGCCACTGCGGTAAGTCGTGACGCCGCCCGGGCCACGACACCATCGGCCACCCCGAACGGGCGCAGCGACAGGAGTTCGCCGTGCACCACGGCAGCAACGATCGGCGCTGCCACGGAGGTCCCGCCTGTAAGGAGTTGCGAAAGCAGCGCGAGCCGGTCGCCTGCGCCCGGACGAGGCCGTCCGAGCAGCGCGGGGTCGGCCACGAGATCCGCAGCCGCCAACGTGTGCAGTCGGGCGAGGACCTGCAGCGGCGCCCGCCGCCATACACCGACGGCACCGTCCAGCATCGGCGCGTCCAGCGCCTGGGCGACCCGCATGGCCCCGGCCAACACCGGGTCGTCGACGACGGCGTCGCGCGACAGCTCGACCGCGGCGCCGTCCAGCGCGGCCGATGCCCGCGCGCCGCGCAACGACGACTCGGTCGCGGCCGCGCCCCACTCGCGCCGGTTGGCGGGGTGACGATGCACCTCCCCGAGCGCCTCGCGCGCAGCTGCGGCGGCCTCCGCGACGGAGGGGATGGCGGCGAGGGGGCCCAACGGATCGGTCACGACCGTCCAGCGTATACGGTCTGGTCAGCCCGCCAACTCGATGGAGCCACCTGGTATCGCCTCGATCAAGGAGCGGGTGTAGTCGGAGGTCGGATCGTCATAGACCTGATCCGTCGGCCCTGCGTCCACCACCTGCCCCTTGGACATCACGATCACGTCGTGCGCGATCTGCTTGACGACGGCCAGATCGTGCGTGATGAACAGATACGTCAACCCCAGTTCACGCTGCAGTCGCCCGAGCAGAGTCAGGATCTGCGCCTGTACCAGGACGTCCAACGCCGACACCGCCTCGTCGCACACCACGACCTCGGGGGCCATCGCCAGCGCGCGGGCTATCGCGACTCGCTGCCGCTGCCCGCCGGACAGCTCGTTCGGGAATCGCTGCATGACCGATTGCGGCAACGCCACCAAGTCCAGGAGTTCCTTGACCCGGGCGACCCGGGACGCCTTGTCACCGATGCCGTGGATGTTCAGCGGTTCCGCGATCGCCCGATAGATCGAGTACATGGGATCGAGTGACCCGTAGGGATTCTGGAAGACCGGCTGCACCCGGCGTCGGAACTCCTTGCCGGCGGCGCCCCGCAGCGAGGCCACGTCGGTACCGTCGAAATGCACGGTCCCCGAGGTCGGTTCGAGTAGCCCCAGCACCATTGCCGCCACCGTCGACTTCCCGGAGCCGGACTCGCCGACCACGGCAGTGGTGGTGCCCCGACGCAGCGTAAAACTCACGTCGTCCACCGCACGGAAGGTGCTGCCGCGGGTGAACGGCACCGCCGAACGGATCGGGAACTCCTTCACCAGGTTCCGCGCAACCACCACCTCGTCCGGGGCACCCGCCGCGTCCTTCGCCGCCTCGGCGGTGACCACGCCGGTCACCGTGGAGGTCGGCGCCGGTCCGTCTACCAGACCGCGCCCCTCGCCCCGTCGAGCCGCCAACGATGGTGCCGCGCGGACCAGGCGCTTGGTGTACTCGTGTTGCGGGTCTTGCAGAATCTGTAGGGCCGGACCGGATTCCACGATCCGTCCCTTGTACATCACCACGAGATGGCTCGCCCGCTCCGCTGCGAGCCCCAAATCGTGCGTGATCAATAGGACCGCGGTACCCGACTCGTTCGTCAATGTCTCCAAGTGGTCGAGAATCTGGCGCTGCACGGTGACGTCGAGGGCCGAGGTGGGCTCGTCGGCGATCAGCAACTTGGGGTTGCACGCGAGCCCGATCGCGATCAACGCCCGCTGCCGCATTCCGCCCGAATACTCGTGTGGATACTGGTTCACGCGCTTCTCCGGGTCACGCATACCCGCGTCCCGGAGCAGCGAAACGGCGCGACTGCGCACCTCGCCGCGCTTGGCTGCGCCGTTCGCGACGAGCGTCTCCCTGATCTGGAACCCGACTCGCCACAACGGATTCAAATTGCTATTCGGATCTTGTGGAACAAGACCGATACCGCTCCCGCGGATCTTCTCGAAGTCGCGGCGCGATGCCTTGGCGAGGTCCCGACCGTCGAACAGGATCTGCCCACCGGTCACCTTGCCGGTCCCCTGCAGCAAGCCCAGAATAGCGGCGGCCGTCGTCGATTTGCCCGAGCCGGACTCGCCGACGATGGCGACGGTCTGGCCCGGATAGACGGTCAGGCTCGCGCCGCGGACCGCAGGAACAGACCTACCCTGGACACGGAAGTCCACTTCCAGGTCGCGGATGTCGAGCAGCGGCTTGTCGTGGTCGCCCATCAGTGCCTCGCCTTCGGGTCGAGCACGTCGCGTAGGACGTCGCCGAGCATCATGAACGCGAGGACGGTGATCGCAAGCGCTGCAGCAGGATAGAACAAGATGGGGCTGCCCTCGCGCAACAGTTCCTGCCCCGCGGCGATGTCGATACCCCACGACACCGCGGTCGACGGCAGGCCGATACCCAGGTACGACAGTGTGGCCTCGGTGACGATGAAGGTGCCGAGCGAGATCGTTGCGATCACGATCACAGGGCCGAGTGCGTTGGGCATCACGTGGGTGAACAGGGTGCGAAACCGCGACGCTCCCAACGACCGTGAAGCGGTGATGAACTCCTCGCCCCGGATCGCAATCGCTGCCGAGCGCGCGATGCGTGCGACCTGCGGCCAGCTGAAGATCGCGAGCACGATCACCACGGTGAGCACGTTCCGCGACGACATCATCTGCATAGTGACCACCGCAGCGAGGATCAGCGGGAGGCCGAAGAAGATGTCTGAGACCCGCGCGATCACGGAATCGAGCCAGCCGCCGAAGAATCCAGCGATCGTGCCGAGCAATCCGCCCACGATCACCACCGCGATCGTGGCGAGTACACCGACCTCCACGGATGCGCGCGCGCCGTAGATCACGCGGGCAAAGATGTCGTGGCCTTGCAGGTCGGTACCGAACCAATGCGTCGAACTCGGTGGGAGCAACGAGTCTTCGAGGGCGGCGTAGTGCGGATCCTGGTGTGCGAACAGACCTGGGAACAACACCACGACGAAGATGATCGCCAGCAGCACCATAGAGGCGATGAACACCGGCTTCGTGCGCAACTCCAGCCATGCGGACTTCCAGAAGCCAGCAGGCTGCACGTCGGCGACTACGGCGTCGATCGCCAGGACCTCGACCTCGTCGGGCCCGGCGACGAACCGCTCTTGGCCCGGATAGACCGGCCGAGAGAAGTGCGAGAAAGCGGTGATGTCAGGCATATCGGATCCTGGGGTCGAGGACGGCGTACAACAAGTCGACGACCACGTTGCACACCAGGTATACGAGGACGAGGACGGTGACGAACGAGACCACCGTGGGGGCCTCGCCGCGGATCACTGCTTGATAGATCGTGCCGCCGACGCCGGGGATGTTGAAGATCCCCTCGGTGACCAGCGCCCCTCCCATAAGTGCGCCGAGATCGGCGCCGAGGAAGGTGACCACGGGGATCAGCGAGTTACGCAGTACGTGCACGACCACCGTGCGCGGCCACGACAAACCCTTGGCAGAGGCGGTGCGCACCCAGTCGGCAGTCAGGTTCTCGGCGACCGAGGACCTGGTGAGCCGGACGACGTAGGCGAACGACACCGCGCCCAGGACGAATCCAGGTAACAGCAGGTGATAGAAGTCGAGGTGCCCACCCACGGTCACGGGGAACAGGTGCCACTTCACGCCCAACACGAACTGGGCGACGAATCCGATCACGAAGATCGGCACCGCGATGATGAGCAGCGTGACGATCAAGATCGTGGTGTCGTACCAACGCCCCTTGCCGAGACCCGCGATCACCCCGAATGCGATGCCGAACACGGCCTCCACCACGAGCGCGATGAGTGCCAGGTTGGTGGTCACGGGGAACGCCCGCTTCATCACGGCGCGGACGGGCTGACCGGAGAACGAGGTCCCGAAATCGAGTCGGAACACTCCGCCGATGTAATGCAGATATTGCAGATAGAAGGGCTGGTTGAGGTGGTATTGCGCGCGCAGGGCCGCGATCAGCGCCGGCGACATCGGTTTACCCCCACCTAGGGCCGAGATCGGGTCTGCGGGCACCAGGAACACCATCGCGTAGATCAGGAACGTGGCCCCGAAGAAGACGATGATCATCTGGCCGAGGCGGCTGAGCAGGTACCGCGTCATGCGACCGACTCCTTTGTGATCTGGGTGTAGTCGGGCAGACCGTTCCACGCCAGATGTGCGGTGACCCCGGGTCCCACACCACCCACACCCAGGTAATCCCACAGCGGGATGATCGGGAGATCCCGAAACAGCAGCGCCTGGGCCTGATTCACGGCCGCGTAAGCGGCATTCGGATCGAGCTGGCGCGCGGCGGCGGTAAGTGCGGCATCGAACTGCGGCGACACATACTGTGCGTCGTTGGACCCCGCACCGGTGATGAACTGCGGCACCAGGAAGTCGAACATCGTCGGATAATCCCCCTGCCAACCGCTACGGAAGGCCGTCTTGATGGTCTTCTTCGTCACCTGGTCACGGACCTGTTTGAACGTCGGCACGGGCGCGCCGTGCGCGTCGATGCCCAGCGTGTTCTTGATCGAGTTGGACGCGGCGTCGACCCAGGCCTGGTGATCACCATCCGAGTTGTACGCGATCTGGAACGAGCCCGACCACGGGGCGATCGCGTTCGCCTGCGACCACAACTGCCGCGCCTTCACGGGGTTGTAATCGAGAACATCGCTACCGGGGATGGTCCCACTCCAGCCGGGAAGCGAACGGGCGGTGAAGTCGCGTGAGGGAATCCGCGAGCCGTGGAAGATCTTGTCGCAGATCTCCGGCCGGTTGATCGCCATCGAGATGGCTGCTCGGCGCAACTCGCCTTCGGGGCCACCGAAATGCGGGAGGTAATACGGAATGGCCAACGTCTGATCGGAGGCGATCGGCATCGTCATCGCGCGCGAACCCAGAACCCGCTTGTAGCTCGCCAGGGCGCTCGTGGGGAGCGTCTCCAGGACGTCCAGGTTCCCGGACTCGAGGTCGGAGTAAGCGGTGTCCAGGCTGCTGTAGAGGATGAAGGAGATCCCGCCGTTCCGCGGCATGTCCGGGCCTTTGTAATCAGGGTTGCGGACGAGGTCGATCTGCACATTGTGACGCCAGGCGTCGGGCCCCTTCATCTTGTATGCACCGTCGCCGATCGGGTGCTCGCCGAACTCGGTGGCACCCTCGGTGAAGAACACATCCGGCAGCGGCTTGAACGGCGTGAAGCCCAGGCCGAGCTTGAAATCGATGTTCGGCGCGCTGAGCTTGACGGTGAACGTGTAGTCGTCGATCACTTTGAGCCCGGACATCGCGGTCAGCTTCGACCCGTCGGCCGAGACGGCGGCATAGCCCTCGATCGGGGAGAAGAAGCTCTGCTGCAACTGGGCATTCACGGTGGCCGCGCCGAAGTCCCATGCCCGTACATAGTTCTCCGCCCTCACCGGCGTGCCGTCGGTGAACTTCCAGTCCTTCTTCAGGTGGATGGTGAAGTTCTGGTTGTCGGTGGTGTCGACCGACTGCGCATCGGCGAGTTCGGGGGTTCCGTCCGCCCGGTACGAATACAGGCCGGTGAACAGGGCGTCGACGACGCGGCCGCCCATGTTCTCCGCCGTGTTCGTGGGCACCAGGCCGTTCTGAGGCTCACCGCC
>CAJCHX010000120.1 GCA_903970215.1 Acidobacteriaceae bacterium | reverse complement strand
CAGCCGCGGCCTGACCACCGAGTGGGACCGCGTCGACTCCCGCGACCACTGCAGGTGGATCGTCATCCACGGGATCGATACGCTCGCCCGCCGCTGGGATCCGAGGTAAAGGTAATCGTGCGGTAGCGACGCCGATTCGTGGCGAGACGATGACGACCCAGTAGCTGAGCACAGCCACTGTGGCGGCCAACGGGATCCGCTGTCCTGGTGCGTACATCCACACGGCAGCGGCACCGCCGACCAGGACCGCCGCGGTGACGATGGCTGCGTGGACGCCCAGTCCGCGTCCGGTGAGCCGCGCCGCCGACAGACCCATGGATCCCGCGCACACCACACCGAGCAGTAGCTGTGGCGCACCGGCGCCGCCGCCGGTTGCGGGCAAAGGCACCGAGCAGGCACCGGCGCCGAAGGCCAGCACGACTGACGCCGCCGACAGACCCACGGGCGTCGGGTCGTTTGGACCGCATCGCCGCGCGACGAAGGCCGAGGAGATCAAGAGTATGGTCGCGCCGCCACCACAGAAGCCAGCGGCTAAGCGCACGCCCGCCGCGCGGTGTACGTCCGAGGAGGCTTCTGGTGCGTACGCCGACCGGAGCGCGACTGCGACAGTCACGACCGCCACTAGCCCGACGACCACGAGTGCTACCCGCGCCGCGCAGGCGGAGTCCCATCGCGGCCGCGCGATCAGATGTGTAGTAACGGAGTCGAATACGTCGTCGAAGACGGCGGGCGTCGGCAGGGCCGGAGCTGAAGCGAGCACCAGTAGGTCTCCCTCGACGATGCCGGCGCCGGCCAGTGTCGCCTGTCCGTCCAGCGGGTCTGCACCGATGGGGGAGAGCCTCCACGGCGTGGTCCACCCCTGTTCTGTCGGAATCCCGGCTCGCGGGGCCATGATTCGGAGCAACTCAGGCACCAGCGCTTCGACCGCAACCTCCGGCGGCAACGAGAGGTCGGCCTGAGAGCTCCCACACAGCACCGATACTCGGAGAAGGGAAACTGAGTCTGGTCCCGCTGCAGCGGGATCCGTTGGCCGGGCGCCTTGCGGCTGCATTGTGTGACCGACGGTCATCCTCGCCTCCTTCGTGCCTCGATCGGCTGGTCCTGTTTCTCATTGGACGCGTCCGCACCTGGTTCGGTTCCCATTCGGTGGGTCCGCCGCAACCTGTCGGTACTCGGGTACACAGTGGGGGTACACAATTCGGTGGCACGTCGGGAAGGACGCGATGACCGAGACGATGCAGGATCTGCCGGCCCCTGGCCCTCGGGAGGCTCGGTACGACCCGGTGACAGAGGGCTTCGCGAGACGACCGCGATTGGCACCGCCGCGAATGCCGGGCGGCGAGGTAGCGATGCAGGCGCCGCCAGAGGTACCCAGGGCGGTGGCGGCTGGGCTTGTGGGCAAGCTGATGCCGGTCGTGATGGCGATCGCGGTCGTCGGAATGATCGCGTTGATGTTCACCTCGGGCGCCCCGATGGCGACCAATCCGTTGATGATGATGTTCCCCCTCATGATGCTGGTCTCGATGGCGGGGATGTACGGGGCCGGCGGTCGCGGCGGTGCACCTCGCGCTGCTGAACTCGATGAGGATCGGAAGGACTACCTTCGGTATCTAGGACAGATGCGAGGCCAGGTGGAACAGGCACGCGCACAGCAGCAGTCGACGTTGAACTTCGTCCATCAGGCGCCGGGCGTACTCCCGGGACTGGCGGGGACCCGGCGGATGTGGGAGCGGCGCCCCGCGGATCCAGATTTCCTGCAGGTACGGATCGGGGTCGGTAGTCAGCGACTGGCGACGCGGCTCCTGCCGCCGGAGACGGGGCCCGTCGAGGACCTCGAGCCGGTAGCGACGGTCGCGCTTCGACGGTTTGTGCGGCGTCATTCGGCGGTACCTGCACTTCCGGTCGCGGTGGCGCTGAGGGGCTTTCCCGCGGTAGGGATCGATGGACCCGACGCCACCGCCCGCTCGCTGGTCCGAGCACTGCTGGTACAGGCCGCCGCGCTGCACGGGCCCGATCATCTGCGAATCGCCGTCGTCACCGAGGACCCGGACGACCCTCGGTGGGCTTGGGCGAAGTGGCTTCCCCATTTCGCCCATCCGACCGTCGCCGACGCCGTCGGTCCCGCGCGGATGGTCTATCCCGATGCCGCGGCTGTCGAGCACGGACTCGATGAGGCCCTGGCCGATCGTGGGGCGTTCTCCCGCTCCGCGCCTTCTGACCCGAGTCGTGCCCATTTCGTGGTCGTGTTCGATGTGGGGATACTCCCGGAATCGTGTGGCACCTTCGATTCGCCGATGGGGCTCGAGAACGTCACCGTGGTGGACATCGGGCCCGCCGTCGACTCGCTTGCCGTCCGGCGTGGGTTGCAGCTGGTGGTCGAGCCGGACGGGACCACCGGCCGCGTCGGAGCGCGAAGCGCAGCGGGTACCGAGTTCTTCGCTGTACCCGACCTGATCGAGCCTGGAGCCGCTGAGGTCACGGCCCGTCGACTCGGGCGCTACCGACCAGCGTCCGCGGCCGAACTCGTGGCGTTCGATGCCGACTTAGGACCCGTCGATCCTGGCCTGATGTCGTTGATCGGGGTGCGCGACGCTGCCACGATCACCCCGGCGTCCGCCTGGCGGGAGCGTTCGGCCCGCGAGCGTCTGCGGGTGCCGATCGGCGTGGGTCCGAAGGGCGATCCCGTAGAACTCGACATCAAGGAGGCGGCCGAGAACGGGATGGGACCGCACGGCCTCTGCATCGGCGCAACCGGATCGGGGAAATCCGAATTTCTTCGTACGCTGGTGTTGTCACTCGTCGCCACCCATTCCCCTGAGTCGCTGAACCTGGTCTTGATCGACTTCAAAGGTGGGGCGACGTTCCTGGGGCTCGGGGGGCTGAGGCACGTCGCCGCGGTGATCACCAACCTCGAAGAGGAGATCGCGATGGTCGACCGAATGCGCGACGCACTGTCCGGCGAGATGAACCGTCGACAGGAGATGCTGCGGCGCGCAGGGAATTTCGCGAACGTGTCCGACTATGAGAAGGCGAGGCGTGCCGGCGCGGACCTCGATCCGCTGCCTGCATTGTTCGTTATCTTTGACGAGTTCTCCGAATTGCTGGCGCAGAAGCCCGATTTCGCCGAGCTGTTCGTTGCGATCGGGCGCCTCGGCCGATCGCTACACATGCACCTGCTGTTGGCGTCACAGCGGCTGGAGGAGGGAAAACTCCGCGGCCTCGACTCGCACCTTTCGTATCGAATCGGACTGAAGACGTTCTCTGCCAACGAATCCCGCGCTGTGCTCGGAGTACCTGATGCCTATCACCTACCGTCGACTCCGGGCGTCGGCTACCTCAAGTGCGACGCTGACGAGCCGCGGCAGTTTCACGCCTGCTACGTATCGGGGCCATACGAGCCACCCTCCGATGAGGCTGCGGCTGGGCGCCGGGCGCTCGGGTCGGCGCGGGTCCGCGAGTTCACTGTGGCTCCGGTGCCGATTCCGCCCGCGCCTGATGTCGCGCAGCCACCTGGTGCAGGCACCACTGCGCAGACGAACTCGAAGGGCGGCCACCGGGCGCCGATTGTGCCCGGCGCTATGGCCGTAGCCAACGATTGCGACCCGGCGCAGCGTCGAGGCTGGGACGATTCCGGTGCCCAGGCTACGGTGCTGTCGACAGTCGTGGCCCGTCTGGCCGGGAGTGGTCGGCCGGCGCACGCGGTGTGGCTGCCGCCCCTCGGCGAGTCGCCCGGGGTGGGTGAGGTCGTCGCCTCCTGTCCGGAATTGCCCGCCTTGCGGCTGCCGATCGGCATCGTGGACCGTCCCTACGATCAACGGTGCGATCCGCTCGTGATCGACCTCGCCGGGGCGCAGGGCGGTGTTGTCGTGGTCGGGGGTCCTCAGTCCGGGAAGTCGACGGCACTCCGCACGTTGATCGTCGCCGCCGCGCTGTCGCATTCGCCGCGGCGCGTCCAGTTCTACTGCCTCGACTTCGGGGGCGGATCGCTCGCTGGCTTGGCGGGGGTGCCGCACGTCGGGTCGGTGGCGTCGCGGCTCGACGCCGATCGCGTCCGGCGCACGGTCTCGGAGGTGGCTGCCGTCATCCGACGCCGCGAGGCGCTGTTCCGTGCGCACGGTATCGAGTCGATGATGCAATACCGCACACATCCGATCGGTGAGGCCGATCCGCACGGCGATGTGTTTCTGGTGGTCGACGGCTGGTCGGTGCTCAAGACCGACTTCGAGCAACTCGAATCGCAGGTCACTGAGATCGCGACGCAAGGCCTTTCCTATGGCGTGCATCTGGTTGTCGCGGCCGCGCGTTGGGGCGAGGTCAGGCCGGCGGTGAAGGACCAACTCGGCACCCGGATCGAGCTGCGGCTCGGAGACCCGCTCGACTCCGAGATGGGCCGACGAGTTGCAGCGCTCGTGCCGTTGGGGCGGCCCGGTCGGGGCCTGACAGCGGAGCAACTGCACCTGCTCATCGCGGTCCCGCGAATCGACGGCCACAACGGAGACGCTGATCTGCCACAGGCTGTGGCTGCTGCCGTCGCCGAGTTGGCCGCGATCCATGACGAGCGCGCGCCCGAGGTTCGCATGCTCCCCAGCGAGGTCATGCTCGACAGGATCCCGGTGCGCAGGGACCGGTCGCCATCCGACGTGGTCATCGGAATCGGCGAGTCCGAGCTGGCTCCCGCCGTCCTGGGGTTCGGAACACAACCCTTCCTCCTGGTGTTCGGCGATGCGGAGTGCGGCAAGACCGAGACCTTGCGCACGGTGATCACCTCACTGGTAGCGGCGGGCACACCGGACCGTACGAAGATCGTGCTGGTCGACTACCGACGCACGCTGCTGGGCGTCGTCAGCACCGACCACCTCGGCGGATATGCGACATCGGCCCAAGCGCTGACGCCGATGGCCGCACAGCTGGCACAGATCCTTCGCGCCCGGTGCCCCGGGGAGGACGTCACCCCGCAGCAATTGAAGGACCGTTCGTGGTGGTCGGGGCCCGACATCTACCTGGTCATCGACGACTACGACCTGGTCGCGGGCGCCTCGGGGAACCCGCTGTCGCCATTACTCGAACTCTTGCCGCAGGCCCGCGACATCGGCTTGCGTGTCGTGATCGCACGACGCAGCGGTGGACTTGCGCGCGGCATGTATGAACCGTTCCTTGCCCGCGTGCGCGACCTGACTGCCGATGGGCTTGTGATGAGTGGCTCTAAGGACGAGGGCACAGTGCTCGGCGCGGTGAAGATGTGCGCGATGCCGCCCGGCCGCGGTACTTGGGTGTCCCGCACTCGCGGGACCGAGTTGGTCCAGGTGGCGCTCGCCGGTCCGGCGGGAGAGCGGCCGTGACTCGCTTGTTATCGGCGATCGTCGGCTGGATGCGGAAGCTACTCCTGCGCTGCGCGATCTGGAGCTTCCATGTCCGGTTGAATCAGATGGAAGCCCGACCGGCTGCGCTCCATGAGTCGGCGCTCGTAATGCCCCTCGACGCGATGCCCGTGCAACGTCCCGGTCAACACGAGCCGGTCGTTCCCGTCCAGTCGATAGTCCAGCACGGTCATGGGGTCGGACGCCCGCTTGCGGATCTCGAGCCGCCCGCCGTCGACTCGCAGGCTCCATGCAGTCACGTAGCCGGTCGGGATCTGGCTGGTCATGCCGCTGAACCGAGCGCCGCGGTCGGTGATCGCGATGTTGACCCACGGGGCCGGAGAGGTCTGCTGCAGTGTCGCCTCGGCTCCGTCGACGGTGAACGACGTGGCTCGCCACACGCCGTCGATGGCCGAATGCCGGCTGTGCATGCCGACCACGGACCAGATTCCGACCCACGTCAGGCCCACCAGGTAGAACGCTGCGATCACCCACTTCAGGGCGATCGCTGCACCGCGGACCCGAGGTCGCCTCGATCCGGCCGGGGGCCACATCCGCACCTGCTCTCCCGGACCGAGATCGAAGACCACTCGAGCGAGGGCACGCCAATACGGTGTCGTCAGCCCAACCGCGACCAACAGGAGCTCGCCCGACACCAGCTTCACCGGAACGTCATAGAGCAGGTTGAGCAGGAACACCTGCGTGGTCGCCACGATCGCCACGATGGCACCGAGCAGCCACGTCCGGCGCCACAGCAGGAGCAGTCCGGCGGACAGCTCTACCAGCCCGGTCGCGATGGAGTACGGCGTCGACGCGCCCATGAACCCCCACAGCGTGCCCATCAGGCTGGTATCTCCGGTCAGCTGCAGCTGATAGGTCGGCAGCGCCATGAATCCCATCTGCGTGGGGACTGTCTTCGCTATCCCGTAGACGATCATCGACACCGCCAGCCCGAACCGAGCGAATACGAACAGCAGACCGGCGAGCGCCCGATAGTCGTTCCGGCGCCGGTCGAGCGCGGTCCAGCCGACCGTCAGTGCGACCGCGACCACTATCCAACCGAGGTGTACGCACCAGATCGCCTTCGTGTCGCCCACGTTCGACGCCTGGAAGTGGATCCCACGGCCGCGCGCCACGAGGCTGCCCAGCTGGGCCAGCGCGCGATACACCGGCACCAGCACGAACGCCAAGGCGGCATTTCCGTAGATCGAGACGATCAGCAGCCCACCGCCGACCGTGAGCAGCAACCTGAAGCCGAGTTTCTGGAGCGACGTCCACGGTGGGGTGGCCGGCGTCGGTTCGGCGGCGTTGCCGTCGTCGGGTTCGGCTGGAGGGGCGCTCATGTACGCGACGCTATCGACACAGGACGGACGTCTCCTCGGGTGGAACGCTGGGTGGAATCGGTTCATGCAGGGCGGCGCCGGGCTCTCCCGCGTCGCCGTTTTGACCCGTACGGTAGTCGCCGCGTACTCTGGATCGCTGGTGCGCGACGCCGCCGAACCCTTCTGTGGGCGAGGTGTGCAACCGAGCCCTGGGTCCACGTTGGTCGCCAGGATCAGCTCCGTCTCTCGCCGGACCAGCATCTGACCGAACAATGCAGAGGACTACCTGTGCCTACATACACCCCCAAAGCGGGTGACGTGACCCGGCAGTGGCACGTCATCGACGCTTCTGACGTGGTGCTCGGCCGACTCGCTGTCGCAGCGGCCAACCTGCTGCGCGGCAAGCACAAGCCGACTTTCGCGCCGCACGTCGACTCCGGTGACTTCGTCATCATCATCAACGCCGACAAGATCGCGCTGTCGGGCAAGAAGCTGACCGACAAGAACGTGTATCGCCACTCGGGCCACCCGGGTGGTCTCAAGTCCCGCACCATCGGTGAGGTGCTGGCCCGCAACCCCGAGCGTGTCGTGCAGAAGGCCGTTCTGGGCATGATCCCGAGGAACAAGCTGGGCAGCGTCATCGGCGCCAAACTGAAGGTCTACGCCGGCCCCAACCACCCCCATGCCGCGCAGCAGCCGGTCCCCTACGAGATCAAGCAGGTGTCCCAGTGAGCGACGTAGTCGAGAGCTTCGAGGGCGACGCGGAGGTCGTCCTCAGCGAGTACACGTCCGAGACGCCGGACGCCGCCGTGGAGAGCCGCGAGCCGCGCGGTCCTGTGGTCGTCGAGCGCCCGGTCCAGACCGTGGGCCGTCGCAAGGAGGCGGTCGTCCGTGTCCGCCTGACCTCGGGTAACGGTGGTTTCTTCCTGAACGGCCGGACGATCGAGGACTACTTCCCGAACAAGGTGCACCAGCAGCTGGTCAAGTCGCCCCTGGTCACCGTCGAGCGGACCGAGTCTTTCGACATCCACGCCAACCTCAACGGTGGCGGTCCGTCGGGTCAGGCCGGCGCCCTGCGCCTCGCCATCGCCCGCGCCCTCATCGAGGTCACCCCGGAGGACCGCCCGGCGCTGAAGAAGGCCGGCTTCCTCACCCGTGACCCGCGTTCGGTCGAGCGCAAGAAGTACGGCCTCAAGAAGGCTCGCAAGGCGTCGCAGTACAGCAAGCGCTGATTGCGAGCAGTCGCCGAAGTCCAGGGCAGGCATCCGCAGTACATGGGGGTGCCTGCCCTGGCGTTTCTCCACCACCGCCCACAAAATGAGCCGGGAGTTGACACAATGGGGCGTCTGTTTGGGACTGACGGGGTCCGTGGCCTCGCGAATGCCGAGCTGACCGCGGAACTCGCGGTGTCGCTGTCGCAGGCCGCGGCTGCGGTGTTGACCCGGCCAGGCGGTGTCGGTGGTCGTCCGCTCGCGGTCGTCGGCTGGGATCCGCGCGCGTCGAGCGAACTGCTGACGGCAGGTGTGGCATCGGGGCTCGCCTCAACAGGCGTGGACGTTCTGCTGGTCGGGGTCATTCCGACGCCCGCCGTCGCATACCTCACTGCCGATTACGACGCGGCGCTCGGTGTCATGATCTCGGCATCGCATAATCCGATGCCCGACAACGGGATCAAGTTCTTCGCAAAGGGTGGTCACAAGCTCGACGACGGAGTCGAGGACGAGATCGAGGCGGCCATGTCCGATCCGAGGCCCCCCCGCCCGACCGGCGCTGGGATCGGCAGGATCCGGCGCGCTCCGGACGCGGTCGACCGGTACGTCGCGCACCTCGAGTCCGCGCTCACGGTGTCCCTCGCTGGGATCACCGTGGTCGTCGACGCTGCGAACGGCGCCGCCTCGACAGTGGCCGCGAAGGCCTATCGCGATGCGGGCGCAACCGTGATCGGCGTCCACGATCAGCCGGACGGGCTGAACATCAACCGCGACTGCGGCTCCACACATCTGGGGTCGCTGCGCACCGCGGTGCTCGAGCACCACGCCGACTTGGGCCTCGCGCACGATGGCGATGCCGACCGATGCCTCGCCGTCGCCGCAGACGGCAGCGTGATCGATGGCGACGCCATCATGGCGATCCTGGCGCTGGACATGGCCGCCTCCGGGGAGCTCATCGACAACACTCTGGTCACGACGGTGATGAGCAACCTCGGGTTACACCTCGCCATGCGCGACGCCGGGATATCGGTGCGCACCACAGCTGTCGGCGACCGGTACGTGCTCGAGGAACTGCGCGCGGGTGGGTTCGCGCTCGGTGGCGAGCAGTCCGGGCACGTGGTGCTACCTCAGTACGGCACCACGGGTGACGGGGTGTTGACGGGCCTGCGACTGATGGCGTGCATGGCGAAATCGGGGCGTGGCCTCGCCGGCCTCGCCGCGGTTGTGACCAAGCTGCCACAGGTGCTCGTGAATGTGCGTGTCGAGGACAAGGCCGCGGCGATCGCCGCGCCCGAGCTGCAGGCCGCACTGAGTGCTGAAGAGAGCGCGCTCGGAGATACTGGGCGGATCCTTCTTCGCCCATCGGGGACGGAGCCATTGATCCGCGTGATGGTCGAGGCTCCCACTGAGGCCACCGCTCGGGGGACCGCTGAGCGGCTCGCTGGTCTGATCGGCTGACGGCACCGGGCTGAGGCTCGCGACAGCGGCGGAGTGCGACGTTCGGCGCCGGTCGCCGGAAGCGCTGCACGTCGCGGGCGCAGCCGGATAGTGAGGAACCGATACGATCGACACCGTGAGCGAACTTCGCGCGGTCCTCTTCGACTTCTCGGGAACTCTGTTTCGGCTCGAGGAAGACCCGTCTTGGTTCGAGGGCT
>CAJCHX010000119.1 GCA_903970215.1 Acidobacteriaceae bacterium | reverse complement strand
GACTGGGCTGCCTTCCGCACCGGGCTGTGCCCCGATTGGTTCCACGCCGGCCACGCGCCAGAGCGGTTCTATCCGTATCACCAGGCCCCGACCGGAGCCGACATGGTCACCACCATCCTCAGGCACGAGGTGGGCGGATCGACCCTGGCGCACCGGCTGCGCGACAGCGGCATCGCGCTGCTGCTCGAGCCCGGGCGCGCACTGGTCGACGGCGCGGGCTTCACCGCCTTCCCCGTGCAGGGTTTCAAACCCGGGCCGACACACGGCATCACCACCGTCGCGGGCCTGTCCATGAGCCTGTCGGAACAGTGGAAGGGAAGCGAGTTCCTGCCCGATCCGATCCTGGTGCAACGAGAGACCGTGAGCAGGGCGAACGAGTCGACCGGAGACGCGCCCGCGACCGGGCGGGTGCGCACCGCCGTGGCAGGCGCGAGCTGCATGGAATACGACGTGCTCACCTGGCGGACCGTCACACTGCCGGCCCGCCCACGCGTGGGTGACCTGCTCGTGTACCCCAACACGGCCGGATACCAGATGGACAAGAACGAGAGCGGTTTCCACCAGCTGCCACTGCCTCCGAAGGTGGTCGTCGACGACCACGGCGCCTGGCACCTCGACACCGAGCTACCGATCCAGGAGGTTCGATGACCACCGCAAGCGCCGCGCGGCCCATCCCCGCGTCCCACCCGGCCCCCGGCGACCATCACGTCGTGCGACGTGCGTCGGATCTGATCGGGGGCACCCCACTGCTGGAGCTCGCGCGGACCGGCGCGGGCACGAGGCTGCTGCTCAAGCTGGAACAGTGCAATCCCACGGGCTCGTGCAAGGTGCGGATGGCACGGCAGATGATCGCCGAGGCCGAACGCGACGGCAGGTTGAAGCAGGGTGGGCACATCGTGGAGCCCACCTCCGGTAACACCGGCTGCGGCCTGGCGCTGGTGGCACTCGAGCGCGGCTACCGGTTCACGGCGGTCGTCGACGCACACGCGGCACGCGACAAGCTGCGAGCGATGGTCGCCATGGGTGCCGAACTGGTCTTCGTCGAGGGGTCGGCGGACGGCGGCCCCAGCAGCGTCCGGCGACGGCAGGTGGCCGCCGAGCTGGCCGCCGAACTCGGGGCGTTCCATCCCGACCAGCACAACAACCCCGGCAACGCGAACGGTTACGCCGACCTCGCCCACGAGCTGCTGGCCCAGCTCGGCTCGATCGACGTGCTGATCGCGGCGCTGGGGACGGGTGGCTCGCTGTGTGGCACGGTGCGCGAATTGCGGGCCCGGGGGGCGTCGACCCGGTCGGTGGCCGTCGAGCCGCGGGGGTCGATCATCTTCGGCGGCCCGCCCGGTGTCTATCACCAGACCGGTGCCGGGAGCCCCGCCGGTTTCCCGATCGGCAGCAACGTGGATCGCTCCCTGATCGACGATGCGCACCAAGTCGCCGATGGCGACGCGTTCGCCGCGGCCCGGGTGGTCGCGCGGCGCACCGGACTGCTGCTAGGCGGCACCACCGGCGCGGCGATCCACATCGGCCTGCGCCACCTGGTCGACCACCCCGCCGGCAGCACCGTCGTCGTCCTGTGCAACGACGCCGGCGAGAAGTACCTGGACTCGCTGTACGACGACGCCTGGCTCGCGCAACGGGGAGTGCTCGACGAGCTGGCGCACCGTCGGATGGACCGATTGTTCGCGACCTACGACGAATCGATCCGGGTCGCGGAGCTCGACGCAGGGCGGGTCGCGTGAGCGTACGTCAGACGGAGCCCGTCGGATACCGCGATGTGCTGGCCCTCGCGTCGCCGATCGCCGGCATCCAGCTCGCCCAAGTGGCCCTGACCAGCGTCGACCTGGCCATGCTCGGCCTGATGGGGGTGACCGCGGTCGCCGCCGGCGGGCTCGCGATCCTGCTGTACAACCAGGTCCGCACCATGTGCGTCGGCATGGTGACGGGGATCGGGAACCTGATCGCCACCGAAGCCGG
>CAJCHX010000118.1 GCA_903970215.1 Acidobacteriaceae bacterium | reverse complement strand
GCATGATGCAGGCCACCGCCGATACGCAGAAGATGCTCGGCAAGGGCATCGCCCCGCGGCGGTTCTCGCGGGCCAACGACCGGCGGCGTGGCGGCTTCGTGGAGTCGCAGGGCGGCGGAACGATCCTGCTGGCCCGCGGCGATGTGGCGGCGAAGATGGGCCTGCCGGTCCTCGGCGTCGTGGCGTGGGCGCAGAGCTTCGGCGACGGCATGCACACCTCGATTCCGGCGCCGGGTATGGGTGCGCTGTCGGTCGCGGCCGGCGGCCCCCACTCCGGGTTGGCGCGAAGCCTCGCCCAGCTGGGCGTCAAGGCCGACGATGTGTCGATCATCAGCAAGCACGACACGTCGACCAATGCCAACGACCCCAACGAGGCGCAGTTGCACGAGCGGATCGCGGAGTCGATCGGTCGCAGCCAGGGCGCGCCGATGTTCGTGGTGTCGCAGAAGTCGCTCACGGGTCACGCCAAGGGCGGCGCGGCGGCGTTCCAGCTGATCGGCATGTGCCAGATGCTCAGCAATCAGGTCGTGCCGCCCAACCGCAGTCTCGACTGCGTAGACGACACGATGGCGCAGTACCCGCACCTAGTGTGGGTGCGCGAGACCATGCGCTTCGGTAAAGGCTTCCGGCCGAAGGCGGGTCTACTCACCAGCCTCGGGTTCGGACACGTGTCCGGCCTCGTCGCGGTGGTGCACCGGGACGCGTTCCTCGCCTCACTGGACGACGAGGCCAGGGCGGTATACCTCGCGGCCGCGCGGGTGCGCGAGGTGGACGGCCGCCGGGCGCTCCTGTCGGCGATGACCGGACAAGCCGGGCTGTACCGCAAGCAGGCGCCGGGGCGCCGGTTCGGGGATCCGGAGTCGACGGATGCGGCCGAGGCGGCCGTGCTTCTCGACGACGACGCACGGCTCGGTTCCGACGGCGTGTACTGCGCGACCGGCTGCCAGTAGCTGCAGATACGGAACGTCGGTGACACCGCACGCGCGGTGTCACCGACGTTCCGTCGTCGCGGGGATCGCTCGCTTCCTCGCCTGCGCGTCACTGCGGTGGCCCGGGCAGTGCGCGTTACGCTGCGGTTATGGCGGTCATCGGAGTGGGGATCGACCTGGTCAGCGTGAGCGAGTTCGAGGCGCAGCTGCGGCAGCCGGGCACGACGATGATGTCGTCGTTCAGCGCGGGCGAGCGACGGGACGCCGGCTCGGACACCCGGTCCCTGGCCGCGCGGTGGGCGGCCAAGGAGGCGGTGTTCAAAGCCTTCTCGTCCAGCTTCTACGGGCGCCGGCCCGCCGAGAAGGAGATCGGTGCGCGGGAGGTGGAGGTCGTCTCAGATGCGTGGGGCCGGCCGAGCGTGCGCGTGCACGGCCGCATCGCGGCGGACCTCGGCCCGGACGCACGGATCCACCTCTCGCTCACCCACGACGGCGACATGGCCGGCGCCGTCGCCGTGATCGAGACCGTCTGACTACAGGTCCAGGCTGCGCCCGATGATCTCTTTCATGATCTCGTTGGTCCCGGCCCAGATCCGGGTGACTCGTCCGTCCATCCACGCCCGCGCAACGCGGTACTCGCGCATGTAGCCGTAGCCGCCGTACACCTGGACGCAGCTGTCGAGAACGATGTTCTGCACCTCGGCCGAGAAGTACTTCGCCTTCGCGGCGTCGACTGCGGTGAGCTTCCTGTCGGAGTGCGCGGCCACCGCCGCGTCGACGTACGCCTGCGCCACCTCGATCCGCGTGAGGAGGTCCGCGAGGAGGAACTTGGTGTTCTGGAACGAGCCGATCGACTGGCCGAACGCCTTCCGCTCGCGCGCGTATTCGATGGTCTCACCGAGGATCTGTTTGGCGTGCGCGATGTTGCACACCGCCGAGCCCAGCCGCTCCTGGGGCAGCTTCTCCATCATCGCGATGAAGCCCCGGTCCACCTCGCCCAGCAGCGAGTCGGCGGGTAGTCGCACGTCGTCGAAGAACAATTCAGCGGTGTCGGCCTCGGGCTGGCCCACCTTGTCCAGCTTTCGCCCGCGCTCGAAGCCGGGCAACGACGCGTCCACGACGAACAGGCTGATGCCCTTCGAGCGCTGTGCGGGGTTGGTGCGTGCGGCGATCACTGCGACGTCGCAGGTGTAGCCGTTGGTGATGAACGTCTTCGAGCCGTTCAAGATCCAGTCAGCGCCGGACCGCACGGCGGTCGACTTGAGGTTGGCCAGGTCGGACCCCACCGAGGGCTCCGTCATGCCGATCGCAGCGACCGCCTCGCCGGATGCGATGCGCGGCAGCCACTGCTCCTTCTGTGCGTCCGTCGCGAGGCCCACGATGTACGGCGTGACGATGTCGAAGTCGATACCCACGCTGGACGCGAACGCCATCGACACCGCGGCAAGCTCCTCCTGGGCCACGGCGTTGAAGCGGTAGTCGCCGGCCTCGCCGCCGCCGTACTGCTCGGGGATCTCGAGGCCGAGTATGCCCTGCTCGCCGAGGCCGCGCCAGACGTCGCGGGAGATCAGCTTGTCCTCGATGAACTTCTCGGCGTTCGGGAGTACGTCCCGGGTCAGGTAGTCGCGGACGGACGAGCGGAACTGCTCGTGGTCGGCGGAGTAGAGGGTGCGGTCCATGGTCGTGCTCCTAGATGATTGATTCCCGGTGATGTGACTGGTGTGTCGCGTGGGATTTGAGACGGAGGGTGCCCAGAATCAGTGCTGCTAACCCAACCTGGCACTGGAGGCCGAAGTGGACACCGACCTGGACACCCTCGCCACAGCACTG
>CAJCHX010000117.1 GCA_903970215.1 Acidobacteriaceae bacterium | reverse complement strand
GTCCGGCACGCCTACCCCGGCGCCCCAGGAGTGTTCCGCGAGCGCGCCCAGATTGGCATCGTTCTTCACCTGGACCCGCACGGGCAGGCCCAGCGCGGCAGTCGCGAGTTCTCCGGCTGGGACACCCACCCAGCCCGGGAGGATGGACGGCGAGCCGACGAGCCCCGTGGCGTCGTCGATCGGAGCCGGCAGGCCCATCCCGGCACCGACCACCTGCGCTCGATCGACCTCGGCCGCCTCCAATGCCGCTCCGACCAGCCGGGCGGCGATCGCCATCCCCTCCTCGGCCGTGACCCCTTCTGCCAACTCCGCACGACGCTCGGCGAGGATGCGATGCGATGGGTCGGAAACGGCCGCGCTCACGTGCCGGTGCCCGTAGTCGATCCCCACGACGAATCCGGTCAGCGCGGTCAATCGCACGGCCCGCGACCGTCCTCGGGCCGCCGCGGTGCGGACGTCACCGGCCTCGATCAGCGCCCGGACGATGTTCGACACCGTCGCGGGAGCCAGTCCCGTCTGACGCGCGAGCGCCGCCTGGGTCATCTCGCCTTGCGAACGGAGCGCGTCGACGATGCGTTCCCGGTTCGCGACTCTCAGCGCGGACGGAGACCCGGGGCGCGACGCCGCCTGGTGTGCCATCGCCGAAAGCTACACCACCGTGAGACCGTGCGGACGCGTGTTGACGGGCTCACAACCGTCCTCGGTGACGACGACGATGTCCTCGATCCGCGCGCCCCAGCCGCCCGGGAAGTAGATGCCCGGTTCGATGGAGAACGCCATCCCCGGTTGGACGGGGATATCGTTGCCGGCCACGATGTACGGCTCCTCGTGCACCGACAGGCCGATCCCGTGGCCGGTGCGGTGCACGAAGAACTCACCGAGTCCGGCCTGCGTCAACACATCCCGCGCGGCGGCGTCGACGGACTCGGCCGTCGCCCCGGGCCGCACCGCGGCCACCGCGGCGGCCTGAGCCCGCTCGAGCACTGCGTACTGCGCAGCCACCTCGGCGGTGGGCTGCCCCATCGAGTACGTCCGGGTGGAGTCGGAGTTGTAGCCCGACGCCAGTGGCCCCCCGATGTCGACTACCACGACGTCACCGGCCTCGATCACCCGGTCGGACACGTCATGATGGGGGTCGGCGCCGTGCGGCCCAGACCCGACGATGACGAACTCGGCGCGGCTGTGTCCCTCCTCGACGATGGCGGCGGTGATCGCCTCCGCGACCTCCCGCTCCGTCCGGCCCACACGGAGCAGGTCGGCCATACGTGCGTGTACCCGGTCGATGGCCTGTCCGGCCGCTCGGAGTTCGGCCACCTCGGCCGCGTCCTTGAACATCCGCAGCCGCCGCAGGATGTCCGTGGCGAGCACCACTTTCAGCCCCAGCCGCTCGATGAGCGGCACCAGATGCAGTGCAGGTGTGCCGTCCGACACGGCCACCGTGGTTCCGGACGGATCGGAGCCGCCCGCGAGCCGCGCCCCCACGAGCGCGTACGGATCGGCCCCGTCGACCCAGTCGGTGACCTCGACTGTGACCCCGGCCGCGGCAAGACCGGGCACCGCGGAGTCCGCGAGGATGGCCCGCTCGAGCCGCGGGACGATCACGGAGACGGCGTCGGCCGTCACGACCAGCGCAGTCAACCGCTCGAACGACTCGCTCCGAATCCCGGTGAGGTATGCCAGGTCGGGACCGGGCGTCACGATGAGGGGGGTGCCAGCAGGGTGTCCATTCGACCCGCTCGCACCGCTCCCCGCCGCCAGCGCGGCGGCGCGACGGAGGCGATCGGCGTACACGGTGGGAGGGAACGGTGAGTCGGCCATGGAAGGCGATTGTGTCATGACCGGACGGGTGTGGCGATGACGCTGTGTCACGATGGGGCAGTGGCCGATTCCGACTCCCGCCCGCTCATGCTGCTCGACTCGGCGGGCCTCTGGTTCCGTGCGTTCTACGCGATCCCCGACAAGGTGCGATCGCCGGACGGTCGCTCCGTCAACGCGGTCCGCGGTTTTCTGGACATGACTGCACAGCTCGTGGCCGACCACCGCCCTGGCCGCCTGGTCGCCTGCCTGGACCTGGACTGGCGTCCCGCCTTCCGGGTAGCGCTGCTGCCGAGCTACAAGACCCATCGGGTGGCGGCCGACCAGTCCGGGGTCGACGGACAGACCGCGGAGGTGGCCGAGGAGGTCCCGGATCCCCTGCTCCCGCAGGTGGACATGATCCTGGAGATCCTGGACGCGATCGGGATCGCGACGGGCGGCGCCGAGGGCCTCGAGGCCGACGACGTGTTGGGCACGCTTGCCGCGCGCGAGACGCGAGACCCGGTGATCGTGGTGTCCGGCGACCGCGACCTGCTGCAGGTCGCCTCCGACGGGGACGGCGCCGACGGGGCAGGTGTGCCGGTCCGCTGCTTGTACATCGGTCGCGGCATCGCGAAGGCGGAGCTGTACGGCCCCGCCGAGGTGGCCGACCGGTACGGTCTGCCGCCGGACCGGGCGGGCCGCGCATACGCGGAACTGGCGCTGCTGCGCGGCGACCCTTCGGACGGGTTGCCCGGCGTACCGGGAATAGGGGAGAAGACGGCGTCGAAGCTGCTCCTGCAATTCGGCTCGCTGGACGCGATCAGGGCGGCGGCGGCTTCGTCACCGTCGCCTCTCCCCCTGCGCGCGGCGAACTCCATCGCTGCGTCGGCGGAGTATCTCGACGCCGCGTGGGACGTCGTGTGGGTGCAACGCGATGCCGACGTGACGCTGTCGGGTCCGGACACATGTCCGATCGCACCGCGGCACCCGGAGCGCCTCGCAGCGCTGGCCGCGGAGCTGGGAGTCACGGCGCAGGTCGAACGCCTTCTCGCGGCGCTCGCCCAGACCGGTTAGGTCAGGATCGCGCGATCAGACCGCTGGGGCGTCCACCTGGTAGGTGCCGTTGGAGTCCTTCACCTCGACGTTGATCGTCTGCTGCTTGCCTGCAATGGTGGCCGTGCAGGTGAACTTGCTGCCCGCCTTCACCTTCACGCCGTCGGTGTTGCACGCCACCTGGGAGACATCCGAGATGTTGTAGGTACCGGTCAGCACCGAGGTCACACCCTTGTTCACCGCGGCGTTGTCGAACTTCTTGCTGAAGATCACGCCTCCGGCCCAGAGTGCGACGAGCACGATCGCCAGGATCACCACAACCGCCGGCACGCCGATCAAGCCGATCAGCAGACCCTTCCTCGACTTCTTCGGGGGCGCTCCGGCCCCGAACCCCGGCTGATTGGGGTCGGGCTGACCGGGATACTGCTGATAACCGAACTGCTGTCCAGGCACCTGCTGGTACTGCGGGGGGTAGCCACCTTGGGGCTGCTCCACGGGGTAACCCGGCTGGCCTGGATACCCCTGCGGATTGGGCCCCGGCCATTGCTGCGAGACGACGGTCTGGTCCTGCGCCCCGTAGCCCCCGGTAACCGGAGCCGTGAACGGCTGGCCGTACTCACCCGGAACCCCAGGCTGGCCGTACGGGCCTTGCATCGGGCCCGGCACCTGAGGCTTCGGCTGCGCGATCTGCGTCTCCTCAGACGCGGGCTCCGCACCCGGCTGCCAACCCTGCCGCCACTGCTGGTTCGGATCCTGTGGGTTGCTCATCGTCCTGGCTCCACCTCCCCGGGCGTCGCCCGGTCCGTTGACGCTCCTCCGAGCGGCGCCCCCGGTCCACTCGCACGCATTCATCCTCGAAGATACCGCAGGCGGCGTCGGTCCCGAGCCTCACGCACCGACGTACGCAGCCAGGTATTCGCCGGTCACCGTGCGCCGATCGGCCACCAACTCGGCCGGAGTCCCCTCGAACACGATGCGGCCACCGTCGTGCCCGGCACCGGGGCCGAGGTCGATGATCCAGTCGGCGTGGGCCATGACCGCCTGGTGGTGCTCGATCACGATGACCGACTTCCCCGCCTCCACCAGTCTGTCGAGGAGCAGCAGCAATTGCTCCACGTCGGCCAGGTGCAGACCCGTGGTCGGCTCGTCGAGCACGTAGACACCGCCCTTCTCGCCGAGGTGGGTCGCGAGCTTGAGCCGCTGTCGCTCGCCACCGGACAACGTGGTGAGCGGCTGCCCCAGGCTGATGTAGCCCAAGCCCACCTCGTCGAGACGCTGCAGGATCCGGTGCGCGGCCGGGATCTTCGCCTCGCCGGCGCCGAAGAACTCCTCGGCCTCGACCACCGGCATCGCCAATACCTCGGCGATGTTGCGACCACCCAACGTGTATTCGAGCACCGCGGCCTGGAACCGCTTGCCTTCGCATTCCTCGCAGGTGGTCTCGACGGTGTCCATGATGCCCAGGTCGGTATAGATGACGCCGGCGCCGTTGCACGCGGGGCAGCCGCCCTCGGAGTTGGAACTGAACAATGCCGGCTTCACGCCGTTGGCCTTCGCGAAGGCTTTGCGGATCGGCTCGAGCAGCCCGGTATAGGTGGCGGGGTTGCTGCGCCGCGAACCGCGGATCGCACCCTGGTCGATCGAGACCACGTCATCGCGTACCGACACCGAACCGTGGATCAGCGAGCTCTTGCCCGACCCCGCGACGCCGGTCACCACCACCAGTACGCCGAGCGGAATGTCCACGTCGACGCTCTGCAGGTTGTGCGTGGAGGCGCCGGACACCTGCAAGGTGCCGGAGGGCGTTCGCACCGAATCCTTCAGCGCTGCCCGGTCGTCCAGATGGCGCCCGGTGAGCGTGCCGCTCTTACGCAGGTCCTCGAGGCTGCCCTCGAACACCACCTCGCCGCCCTCGGCACCGGCACGTGGTCCCAGGTCGACCACGTGGTCGGCGATCGCTATCGCCTCGGGCTTGTGCTCGACGACGAGCACCGTGTTGCCCTTGTCGCGCAGTTGCAGCAGCAGGTCGTTCATCCGCGCGATGTCGTGCGGGTGCAGCCCGATGGTGGGCTCGTCGAACACGTAGGTGACGTCGGTGAGCGCGGAGCCGAGGTGCCGGATCATCTTGGTGCGCTGCGCCTCTCCGCCGGACAGCGTTCCCGCCGGGCGATCGAGCGACAGGTAGCCGAGACCGATCGCGGCGAAGGCGTCGAACAGGTCCTGCAAGCCTTCGAGCAGAGGTGCCATCGACGGCTCGTCCAACGCCCGGACCCAGTCGGCCAGATCACTGATCTGCATCGAACACAGGTCGGCGATGTTCTTACCGCCGATCGTCGACGAACGCGCCTCCTTGCTGAGCCGCGTACCGCCGCACTCGGGGCAGGTGGTGAACGTGACCGCCCGCTCGACGAACGCCCGGACGTGTGGCTGCAGTGCATCGATGTCCTTGGACAGCATCGACTTCTGGATCTTGGGAACGATGCCCTCGTAGGTGAGATTGATGCCGTCGACCTTGATCTTGGTCGGCTCCTTGTACAGCAGGTCGCTCAACTCCCGCTTGGTGTACCGCCGAATGGGCTTGTCCGGGTCGAAGTAGCCGCTCCCCCGGTAGATGCGGCCTTGCCAGCCGTCCATGCTGTAGCCGGGGATCAGGAACGGATTGTCGTTGAGCGACTTGCTGTCGTCGTAGAGCTGGCGGAGGTCGATGTCGTTCACCGAACCCATGCCTTCGCACCGCGGGCACATGCCGCCGACGATGCTGAAGCTCCGTCGCTCCTTCACGGTCGCCCCGGCGCGCTCGATCGTGACCGCGCCCGCGCCGCTGATCGAGGCCACGTTGAACGAGAACGCCTGCGGCGACCCGATGTGCGGCTTGCCGATGCGGCTGAACAGGATGCGCAGCATGGCATTCGCATCGGTAGCGGTGCCGACGGTGGAACGCGGGTTGGCGCCCATCCGTTCCTGCCCGACGATGATCGCGGTGGTCAGGCCCTCGAGTACGTCCACGTCGGGCCGCGCCAGGGTCGGCATGAACCCCTGGACGAACGCGCTGTAGGTCTCGTTGATCATGCGCTGCGACTCCGCAGCGATGGTGCCGAACACGAGCGAACTCTTCCCCGACCCGGACACGCCGGTGAAGACCGTCAACCGTCGCTTGGGCAGCTCGACGTCGACGTTCTTCAGGTTGTTCTCCCGCGCGCCGCGCACGCGGATCAACTCATGACTGTCCGCGGCGTGCGGTGGCACCCGGCTCGGCGTCGTGGTCGGCGACATCGTCACTACTCTCCCTCGGTCGGCTGCGGTCCGAAAGACACTCTATGTGCGGCCGCCCATCGGGAGCTTCTCCATTCGTGCTCAGGCTTCCCGAGGTTTGCTCGGGCTTCCCGAGGCTGAAGCCGGAGCCGGGCTCGAGCCGGAGTCAGGCCGCGTCGAGGGCGACGACGCCGCGGCGTACCAGGCCCACCGCGGTCGCCGCACGCGCGGACAACTCGGGGTCGGAGTCTCGGCACACCTGGTGGATCTGGTCGAGCAGGTCGATCACCTGACGGCACCATCGGACGAAGTCACCGGCGGACAGCGGCTGTCCGCGCTCACCGGCCGCGATCAGCGTCGCGGCGAGCGTGCCCCCCGACGCCCACTGGTACATCGGTCCGACGAAGCCCACATCGGGCTCACGGCTCGCCGACAGCTTGTGCGTCGTCTCGGCGTCGCGGATCTCCGCCCATTGCCCGGCGACCGCCCGCACCGCGGTGCGGACCGTCTCCGGGACCGGTTCGCCCGTCAGGATCGAGCCGCCGCGCTCACCGCGCGACTCGAACACCAGCGCAGACACGACGGCGGCGAGGCCCGGGGCGTCCAGTCTGTCGAGATGCCCGTGGTCGATGCATTCGCACAACAGCAGATCCGACTCGCTGTACAGGCGACCGAGGCGGCGCCCTGCCGCGGTGGGAACGAGTTCGCCGTCGCCTGACTCGCCCTGCGGTGCGTCGTCGTGCACCGTCTCGAGGTAGCCGCGCGAGGCGAGCAGGGCGAGGATCCGCCGAAATGTCAGGGCAAGCGAGTTGGTGGTCGCGCGCACCGTCGCCGTCTGCGCGGCCGTCTCCCGCGCGAGTCGGGCGTACCGCTCGGCCAGGCGGTCGAGGCCGGGCGTGCGCTCCGCGCGGTGCGCGGGATGCTCCCGGAGCCTCGCCCGCAGGTCGGCGAGTTCGCCGTCGGCGTCGGCCGGCCGGGAACCCTTGGTCTTCTGCCGGGGGGCGACGATGCCCGTGTTCCGCAGCGACGACGCCAGGTCGCGCTTGCCGCGGCCGGAGCGGAGGTCCGCCCCCTTGGGAACACGCATCGTACCGAGCACAGCTACGTCGGCGACGAAGTCCGCCGCCGAGATCCGGCCCGCCCAGGCGTGCTCCGTGACGACCATCGGCTTGGGATCGCGATGGTCGCCGGCGGGTTCGATCACGACCGCCAGGCCGCGCCTGCGCCCGCCCGTCACGGCGAGGACATCGCCCCGGCGCAGGTCGATCAGGGCGTCGGCGGCTTCGACCTTCCGATCGGCGAGGATATCGCGCCGCAACTGCCGCTCACGGCTACGGATCCGCTCCCGCAGCTCGGTGTAGCCCAGGTAGTCGGTGCCACCCGCGGCGTCCTCGATCTGCTTGCGCAGGCCCGCCAGCTCCCGCTCGCTGCGCTCGATCCGCTTGGCCGCACCCACCACCGACCGGTCGGCCTGGAATTGCGCGAAGCTGGCTTCGAGCAGCCGCAGAGCGCCGTCGCGACCCAGTCGGCCCAGCAGATTCACCGACATGTTGTAGCCGGGGACGAACGAGCTGATCAACGGGAAGGTCCGGGCACCGGCGAGGCCGGCCACCTCCTGCGGGCGGACCCCCGTCTGCCACAGCACCACGGCATGCCCCTCGATGTCGATCCCGCGTCGCCCTGCGCGCCCGGTGAGCTGGGTGTACTCGCCCGGCGTGAGTTCGGTGTGGGTCTCTCCGTTGAATTTCACCAGCCGCTCGAGCACGACGGTGCGGGCCGGCATGTTGATGCCGAGCGCGAGGGTCTCGGTGGCGAACACGGCGCGGACGAGACCCTTGACGAACAGTTCCTCCACCGCGTGCCGGAACGCCGGAAGCATCCCGGCGTGGTGGGCGGCGAACCCACGCTCGAGCGCCTCACGCCATTCGTGGTAGCCGAGCAGGTCGAGATCGCTCAGCGCGTATTCGGCGACGTGCTTGTCGATGATCCGGCCGATTTCCACGACCTGGTCGGGCGAGGTCAACGTGATGGGCGACCGCAGGCACTGCACCAACGCCGCGTCGCACCCGGCCCGCGAGAACACGAACGTGATCGCGGGAAGCAGACCGGCCTGGTCGAGCAGGGCGATGACTTCCGGACGCGGGATCGGGCGCCGCGTCTGCGGCGGCCGCCCGCGACGCCCCGGGCCGTGCCGCCCGCGCTGGTCCGCGTCGTAGTTGTCCAGAGCCTCGCGTTGCTTGACATACCGGACCAGAGCCTCGTCGAGCACCTTCGGGGCAGGTGAGCCCGCTGCCGCACCCGCGCGCAGCGCGTCGACGTCGAACAGGTCGAACAGTTTGCGGCCGACCAGCATGTGTTGCCACAGCGGCACCGGGCGCTGCTCGTCGACGATCACCGTGGTATCGCCCCGCACCTCGGTGATCCAGGCGCCGAACTCCTCCGCGTTGGAGACGGTAGCCGACAGGCTGACCAGGCGGACATCCTCAGGCAGGTGCAGGATGACCTCCTCCCACACCGCGCCGCGGAACCGGTCGGCGAGGTAGTGCACCTCGTCCATCACCACATGCGACAGCGAGTGCAGCGCCGGGGAGTCGGCGTAGAGCATGTTGCGCAGCACCTCCGTGGTCATCACGACCACAGGAGCCGACGAGTTCAGGGATACGTCGCCGGTGAGCAGGCCCACGCGATGCCGCCCGTAGCGGGCGGCGAGTTCGGCGTGCTTCTGATTGGACAATGCCTTGATGGGCGTGGTGTAGAAGCATTTCGTGCCGGCAGCGAGCGCGAGGTGCACAGCGAACTCGCCGACCACCGTCTTTCCGGCACCGGTCGGCGCGCACACCAGCACTCCGCGGCCCTCCTCGAGGGCCTCGCACGCCGCCACCTGAAACGGGTCGAGTGCGAAGCTCAGGCTGCTCGCGAACTCGTCGAGGGCGGTCACAGGATGTCGTCGAAGTCGGTGGCGCGCGGGATGGAGCGACGGGGAATCGGCACAGGGGCGTCGACGGGGGTCGGCGAGGCCACCGCGCCACCGGGCATGCCACCCGCGACCGCGACGGCGTCGGCCGCGGTGATCGGCGCGGTACCCCGTGCCAGGGGCGTGGCCTCGTCATCTGAATACGCATCCCACGACTCTGCGTTCCGCCGTTTGCGGCCGTCATGAACGCGCGCGATCTGGACCGCTACCTCGAACAGAAGGATCAGGGCCGCGGCGAGCGCGATCATCGAGTAGGGATCGCCCGACGGGTTGGCCACTGCGGCGAAGACCACCAGGGCGAACGCGATGCCGCGACGCCACCGCTTGAGCTTCGCGTAGGGCAGTACGCCCACCAGGTTGAGCGCCAGGATGATGAGCGGAACCTCGAAGCTGACCCCGAAGATCACCAGCAGGTGGATCAGGAAACCGAAGTACTCCACGCCGGATAGCGCCGTCACCTGTGCTTGATCACCGACCGACAGCAGGAATCGGAACGCGTGGGCGACCACGAAGTACGCGAGCACGGCGCCGGTGATGAACAGGGTGGCCGCTGCGGACACGAAACCCACGGCGTAGCGCCGCTCGTTCCGGTGCAGGCCCGGGTTGATGAACGCCCAGAGCTGGTAGAACCAGAACGGCGACGTGAGGACGATCCCGGCCGTGAGACCTACCTTGATGCGGAGCATCAGCTGGTCGAAGACCCCGGTCGCCAACAATCGACACTGCCCGTCGTGGGTGAGGTCGGCCCGCAGATTCGTGGGCAACGAACAATACGGCTCGCGGATCAGGTCGGCGAGCGAGTGGACTGGTCCGATGCTGTACGAGTACCAGAAGAAACCAAGCACGGCGCCGAGGAAGACGAACGCCAGAGCCACTAGGAGTCGTCTGCGCAGCTCGTAGAGGTGCTCGACAACGGACATCGATCCGTCTGGATTCACCTTGGCTCGGCGTTGTCGCGGATCGAACGGTATGCGCACTGTGGGTGTCAGGGCACGACGGGACCCACCCGCATAGCGGGTGGATCGACGCGTACGGTCAGGCGCTCTTGCGCTCGGCCTCGGTGGTCTCGACCGGGGTCGCCACCGCCGTCGTCTCCGCGGAACCCAGCTCGGCGGGCCTCGCGGCCTGACCCTCGTGCTTCATCTCCTCCATCTCGGACTTGAAGATGCGCATGGAACGACCGAGACCGCGTGCCGCCTCCGGCAGCTTCTTGGAGCCGAACAGGATCAGCGCGATCACCAGCACGACGATGATGTGCCAGGGCTGCAGTGCACCCATGATGCCCTTTCGAGGTAGGCGAATCGTTACGTCGAGCATACGCCCCGCACCGACGAGAACTCGCGTCGTGCCGAGGTCGTGCTCAATACATCATCCGCGGGTCGTGGTAGTACTTGAACTCCAGCAGATTGTTGGACGGGTCCTTGAGCACGAAGGTCAGGTGCTCCTCGATCCGGCCGCGGAACCGGTCACCCAATTCCGCGAAGAACTCGAGCCCGCGCGATGTGGCCAGGGTGTGCAGGCGGTCGAAGTCGTCCCGCTCGCGGAAGGTGATCCCGAAGTGCCGCGGGTACATGTGTACCTCGTGGTCGATCTTGTCCGACAGGTGGCAGACCACCTGGTCGCCGAAGAAGTCGAGCGTGATCCGGTCGTCGTAGCGACGGGCCAGCTTGCACCCGAGGCCCGTGACGTAGAACGCGAACGCCGCATCGAGGTCCGTCGCGGGGATCGCGAGGTGGAAGGTGTCGCGGGGTTCACGCACTGGGGCCTCCTACAGGGGTCGTCCGATCCCGGGGAAGGAAGTCGGTGAGGGTGTCCGAGCGTAGCCCGAGCCGCAACGTCTCGAGGCCCACCACCTCGTCGGGGGCGATGTTGCCGAGATTGGCGTCGGGCCCCAGGCGCCGCAGCAGATAGGTCTGCAACCGCTGGTTGGGAGCCTCGAAGAGCAGCTTGTCCATGCTGATCCCCGAGTCCGCGATCTCCTCGATCAGCCCGTACCGGAGCTCCCCGTTCGGGCGGCAGATGCCGCTGGAGCCGTGTTCGCGCGATTCGGTGATCACGTACGACGCGCCTGCGGCGAGGTCCTGGCGGATGTACTCGATCCAACGGACGGGCGACAGGGTCTCGGACCGGGTGGGATCCTTGTACCCCACCTCGGACAAGACGGTGAACTCGCCGGAGTATCGCGCGATGAACTCCGCCTTCACCTCGTTGCGCATGGGGATCGTGCCGTTGGAGATCTCGACGACGGTGGCGCCCGCATCGTGACACAACTCGGCCCACCGGTCGACGCAGCCGCTGAGGTAGAACCGCTCGAACAGGGTCCCGCCCG
>CAJCHX010000116.1 GCA_903970215.1 Acidobacteriaceae bacterium | reverse complement strand
GAGGCTCCCGGGCCGAGCCGATTCTGCTTCCGGCGGTGGAACACGGCTCGGGTGGCGTTAGCAGACGCCGGACCGAGGGCGGCGTGTTCCAAATCTCATTCAACCGACCGAATCCGCCCTTCTGCCGTATTATTACGCAATGGATACGGGCGGCTTTGATGCGCTAGAGAGAACCGAAGCGTTAGAAAAGACCGTTGGAGGGGGAACTCCCCAGCGTATTGGAAGCTTCCGCTTCTTCTTCGCAGCTGAGCGATGGGAGTGGTCCGAAGAAGTCGCGCAAATGCACGGGTACAGCCCCGGAACCGTGGCTCCGACAACCGAGTTGATCCTCTCGCACAAGCATCCCGAGGACCAGCCCGCTGTCGCCGCCAAGGTGCGACGGATGCTCACCGACGGTACGCCGTTCAGCAGCCGACACCGCATCATCGACACCGCTGGAGCGATCCATCACATCATCGTCATCGCTGACAAGATGTATTCGGAGACAGGCGAACTCGTCGGCTCGGAGGGGTTCTACGTCGACATCACGGACACGATCGAGTCGGAGGTCCGGTCATCGCTGAGCGACGTCCTACCGGAATATGCCGCCTCCCGTGAAGTGATCGACCGCGCAAAAGGCGTGATCATGTTCGTGTACGGAATCTCTGGACAACGCGCGTTCGAGATCTTGAAATGGCGATCCCAGGAGACCAACACCAAGGTCCGGTCGATCGCAGCTCAGTTGCTGGCAGATGTCGAGGCCGGCCAGTCAGTCGTGCCGCCCGAGACGCGCGAGGCGTTCGACCATATCTTGTTGACCACGCACCTGCGGATCCGTGACGAATCCGAGGCTTGAGTCAGGATTTCTGCCACTACGGTGCGGTGTCTGGTAATCGATCACGAAGGTCGCGCAGTGTTGCAGAAAGGATCCGCGACACATGCATCTGCGATATCCCGACCTGCGCCGCGATGCGGCTCTGGGTCATGTTGTCGATGAATCGCAGTTTGAGGATCTCGCGCTCGCGATCAGGAAGGTCCGCGAGAACGGAGCGGAGCATCATCCGGTCCTCGATCACCTCGAGCGTCGGGTCATCGCTCCCGATCGACTCGCTCAACGTGTCCTCGGCCGGCGCATCCGATGCGTGAGCGGGAGCGTCGATCGACAATGCGTTATAAGCACCGTCGGCAGACAGCGCCTCCATGATGTCGTCGACGGAGACCCCGACGTGGTGTGCAAGTTCTCGGGGACTCGGCGCACGCCCGAGGTCCTGACTGAGCATGGCGGTCGCCGACGCGACCGCGAGACTCAGTTCCTGCAGCCGGCGCGGCACGTGCAGTGCCCATCCGGTATCCCGGAAGTGCCGTCTGATCTCGCCCATGATGGTGGGAACCGCGAAAGCCACCAGCCCGGAACCCTTTTCGGGATCGAACCGGTCGACGGCATTGACCAGGGCGAGGCGGGCCACCTGCACGAGGTCTTCATGAGTCTCCCCACGCCCGTCGAATCTCCACGCGATGCTGTCGGCGAGACCGAGATGGGCCACGACCAGCTGCTCGCGTGCCTGGCGGTGCGACTCGCTGTCCGGGGCGCTTTCGCTCAAGACACGGAGCGCTGTATCGACGTCGCCGCCGTCGGTATCAAGGGACACGGCGGCCTTGCGCCGACGCGTCGCCGGTCTCGTTCCCGATCGAGAACTCGATCCAGGCATCCCGCAGTCCGGGACGCTGCTCCGACGGCTTCGTTCCAGCGGACAGGTCGGTGCTGACCGACTGCAGTATGTACCAGGACAAACCGTGCCCCAGAAACGGATCGTCACCGTCGAGGGTGGTACTGCAGCGCAGGACCAGACATCGCCGATCACCGCCGATCCTGCAGTCGAGTATCGCGCCCGCCGCGCTGACCCTGATGAGTTTGGTGCATGCCTCGTCCACTGCCAGCCGCGCGTCGGCGATATTGTCGATGGTCAGATCGAACGACGCCGCGACCGTCGAGACTGCCGCCCGGACCACGGCCAACTGGTCGACCTGTGCGGGAACGCGCAGTTCGACGACCGAGCCGGACCAGCCCTCTCCTTCCGGGGGAACGACCTCCACAGATGTCATGCCAACCTCGCTATTCGGGCCGCGCCCACGCGACACAATCGTCTGACGATCTACATCATCGCGCCGTGTACCCCGTTCTGCGAAGTCTCAAACATCGATATCCATCGACCTTGTTCGGGCGTGAGTCGACGTTGACGACACCGTGTGCGAGACATACGATCGAAATCGGTTGAACACTGCAGCCTCCATCAGCCGTCCAGGTCCACCACCGAGCAGGATGTGTTGGGGCGGACGAGCCTTCGTTACGAAAGCACGAGGCCTAAGCATGCGTTCTGCTGAATTCAACGACACCGCATTCAACGACACCGCCCCCACCACTCGCGTTCAGATCGACGTGCGCGAACCGACATCGCCGGGCAAGCAGCTCCCACTGCCGGGCCAACAGGGTCCCGGTGGCCCCACCGTGGTGTCCGTCGCCGGGGAGGTGGACGCCTCTAACTCCCGCCGAATCGAATCCCGCGTGGCGTCGCTCATCACCCGACGGGTGGACGTGATCATCGACTTGACGGCCGTCTCCTTCATGGGATCGTGTGGCCTGTGGGCTGTCGTCGGCCTCCCCCAGATCGCCCATGGCTACGACGTGGGCTGCGCCGTCGTCACCAGTGACGCCGTCGACCGCCTTCTCCAGGTCGTCAACCACTGCCGGCCTCCGTGGGTGTTCGACGATCTTCCGTCGGCGACGAAGGCCTTTGCCGCTGCTGAGCTCCGACTGGCCTCCTAGTCGGTTGATTCGAAGCTCACCGCTGCCCAGCATGATTCACCAGCAGAGCCGCGGATGAGCCCTGTCCGGATGCGGATGTTTCGCTGCCCCGTCGCGCGGGTAGCAGTGGCAGTGCCACCGAGGAACGCTTCAGGTGAACTCGGAAGTCGAGCCTCGCACAGTCCTCCGGAAGGGAGCATCTCATGACCGACCCGGTACACCCCGCGGAGCCATCGCGGCCCGAAACGCCCCCGCGGCGTTCCGATCCCCCGTACCCCGACCCCGATCCGATCCCTACTCCGGCGCCAGGCAAGGAGCCGGACCCGATCCCTCTGCCCAACGATCCGGATATCGAACCGCCTCGGATCCCCCTCATCACCAGAGGAATCGCGACGTAGTCGAACGAAAATCGTTGGGCCATACAGCAATTGGTGCCATAAGGCAAACGGGGCCACAACCGAGCGTCACTCTCCGGCACCGGCAGACGACGGCCCCCAGGACAGCAACAGGAAGTAGGAGACAAGAATGATTCGCCGAATCGCTCGGCCGTTGCTCGGATCGATCTTCATCTACAACGGGTACAACAACCTGCGCAATCCGGACCGCTTCGCGGACGCGGCCGCGCCACTGGTCCATCGAGTGAACGAAGCCCTCCCCGAATCTCCTGTGCTGCCGACGAATTCACGCGCATGGGTGCGCCTCAATGCCGGTGTGAACGTAGGCGGTGGGCTGCTGCTGGCAACCGGACGGTTCCCGCGAGTCGCCTCATTGGCGTTGGCCGGCGCGCTGGTGCCGACGACGTTCGTCGAGCATCCGTTCTGGAAGGAGAGCGATCCAGTAGCGCGCCAGCAACAGCAGGCCCACTTCGTCAAGAACGTCTCGCTGTTCGGCGGCCTGCTCATTGCGGGCTTCGACACCGAAGGCAGACCAGGCGCAGTATGGCGCACCAAGCGCGCTGTCGAACACGCGTCCGACCAGGTCGCCGCCGGACTCGCTGCGATCACGCCCGGCGCTGGAGCGCCGTCGGCGCCGGAGCTGAGCGAACGAGTACGCGACTGGGCGGGTACGGCGCACGGGCTCGTGGCGCAGGCGGGTGAGCGGCTGACCACCGCGAAGGACGTGGCCGGTGAACACCTGACCGAGGTCGCCGCCAAGGCGACGCCCGTGGTGTCAGACGCCGTCGCAGCCGCGGCTCACGGGGCATCCGCTCTGGCAGAGGCCGCAAACGAGCGGTTGGCCGACGCCGGCGAGCGAGCGCCAGATCATGCCCACGCCGCAGCGAACGCGATCCGCAGGACCGTCGGCGCCGGTCTGCGCAATACCGGCCAGAAACCCACCTGACGAACTTGAGCGGTGATTATCAATCGGGGTCCGGTACAGTCGAATACATGCTGGTTCCGGGCGATCTCGTAAGCTGTAACGATCAATCCATCTACGACTACGACATCGTTTTCGAACCGTCGGACTCTCTGTTCTACACGACCCTGGCGAAGCGCAGCCATCCGGACAGGTTTACGTACGAATTTCTCCGAGGCGCAGTCCCCTTGGGGCGGTACAACGGCGCTTTCGGACACTTTTCTGAGCCCACCGAGTTCGCCGAGAACTTTCAGTTCGTCTACGTGGGCAACTTCGTAATGCAGGCACCGGACATCAGGTATGCAGACTATCTACAATTGCCCTGTGTCCAGCGCCTGTCTTCCCTCGAACTGGCCGCCCCGGACGAGATCGCCGATGGCGACCTCGTGATCATCGAATCAAATAGGGACACACACCGGTACGGCGAACTGGAATCAGGTAGAATCACACGCCGCTGTGGTGAACTGATCGTCGACACCGCGTCGGGAGCCGAGGCTCTGTGGGACGAGTATCTTTCCCTTCGAGAGTTTCCGGAATTGCCGATAACCGTTGCCGTTCCAGCGACTCCCTAGCTGTGATGTCCAGGCAGGTTGTTCTCGATCCTGCTGATGGGAGGGGCCCCGATCGTGGAGTGGTGCCTGTGATGATTGTAGAAGTGCAGCCAGCCGGGGAGCGCGTCTCGGCGTTCGGTCTCTGACGAGTAGAGC
>CAJCHX010000115.1 GCA_903970215.1 Acidobacteriaceae bacterium | reverse complement strand
GCCGAGGTCGCGCATCTCGCCGAGCACGCGCTCGGGGGAGAGCTGGTAGCCCCAGCCGGGCACCTCGCAGACGCCCCAGGAGATGGGTGCCGCAGCGATGCGGAGTGGGTGTGGGTAGGTCATGTGGGTGTTCACCTTCTGTGGCAGTTCGTGGAGTACGGAGGCCGACGGTGCGGGATTCCGGTGTCAGTCGTGGGCGCCGACCACCTGTTGGTCCCAGTCGATCACCGAGCCGGTGACCACTCCGGATCCGTCGGACAGCAGGAAGACGACGAAGTCGGCGATTTCGTGGGGTTGGGATAGTCGCCCCATCGGCAGCGCTCCTGCTGCGCGCTCCGCCCAGCTGTCGTCGGCGTCGTGGAATCGCTTCTGTATCAGAGTCTCTCCTTCCGTCTCGGTCCAGCCGATGTCGATGCCGTTGATCCGGATGCGATCGAACCGGTGGGCGTGGGCGGCGTTGCGGGTCAGCCCCGCCAACCCGGCCTTGGCGGCGACGTAGGGTGCCAGGTACGGCTGGCCGCCGTGTTGGGACATCGAGATGATGTTGACGATGCTGCCGGGCGCCCGGCGCGCGACCATGTCGCGAACCGCGGCCTGCATGGTGAAGAACGGCGCGCGCAGGTTCACCGCGATGTGCTCGTCGAACAACTCTGGAGTGGTGTCGAGCAGTGTGCCGCGGGTGGTGAGGCCCGGGTTGTTGCACAGGCAGTCGATCCGGCCGAAGCGGTCGACGGTGGCGTGGACGGACCCGGCGGCAGCGGCAGGGTCGGCGATGTCGGCATGGACGAAGAAGGCGTCTGCCCCCGCAGTGCGCAGGTCCTCCTCGATCGCGCGGCCTACCTCACCGCGTCGGCCGGTGAACGCGACCGCTGCGCCTGCCGCCGTCGCGGCGCGGACGACTGCGGCCCCCACCCCCTGGGTGCCCCCGCTGACCAGCACCACCCGATCATGTAGCAGGCCGGTCATGCGGTGTGCCGGGCGTCGAGTGCGTCGAGGGCCTCAGCGAACTCGTCGGGCCCCAGTCGCTCGTCGAGAGATCGCGCGACCAGCTCGGCCTGCGTTTCGCCGTGCATCCCGGTCAGCGGCTGATCGAGATCGAGGTTGGACGGGAACGCGTAGGCCTCGGCTGCGGCCGCGATCACGTTGGCGACGGCGCGCGCGTCGCCCGTCGCGGCGAGACGCTGCAGTTCCGGATACACCGCGCGCAGCACGGTGGAGCGGTCGACGGCGTCCATGGCACGCCCGAACGCCGAGCTCACCTGGAGCAGATTGGCCATCCGGCGGACGGACCGAGTGCTGTTGGTGCCGGCGGCGTGGAACAGTGCGGGGTTGAAGAACACTGCGTCGCCGGCGGTGAGCGGTAGCTGAACATTGTTCTCCGCGAAGTACTGTCGGAATTCGGGCAGGTTGAATGCCAGGTATCCCGCCTCGTAGCGCTGTGAGTAGGGCAGGTACATGGTGGGGCCCGTCTCGACCGGCATGTCCACGTGCGCTATCGCGCCCTGCAGGGTGAGCGCAGGCGAGAGCCGGTGGGTGTGGGCCCGGAAGCGGGTCGCCGACGTGGGTTCCATGAAGCCCAGGTGGTAGTCGCGGTGCGGGCTCTGCGCTCGGCCGCCGGGGTTGACCACGTTGATGGAGGCCGTCATCTGGTACATCGGTCCGAGCCAGGCCTCGGATACCTGCGCCAGAACGTCGTTGGCGTAGTACCGCGCGAACAGCTCAGGCGCGCGGACGGCCAGCTTCTGCAGCGCGTTCCAGATCCGGTCGTTGGCGCCGGGTGCGGCGAAGTGGTCGCCGGCGAGGCTGCCCGCGGCGTGCTGCTCCGCGACCATCGCGGTGTACAGCGCAGTGGTCTCGGCGAGTGCATCCCTGTCCCCGAAGGCGCCGCGGAAGACGACGATGCCGGGGCCGATCAGCAGGGCCTGGGCCAGTTCGTCGCCGAGAGCCGCTCGGGCGATCGGGTCGGTGCCGAGAGCGGTGACCGCCGCCGCGTCGTAGAACACGACGCCGTGGTCGGTGTACTCCGCGTGGGGGTACTCCGCGAGGTCCGTATCAGTGCGCAGCGAGGCGACGAAAGTGCTGAGGTCGCAATCGGTCTCACTGATCCTGGCGGCTGATGCCAGGGGCGCAGCGGAGCGCGACTGTGCAGCGGAGAGGGACATGGACGGTCCTTCCTGGGTAGCGACGCGGTGTGCACATCACGTGTGCGGTACATCACCCAGCATGGCAAGCTCGAGGAGGGGTAGACACCCCACAAACCCATCAAAAATCCCTCAGGAGCTGTGCCGTGCAGCACCCGTATCCGATCCGCGAGATCGCCCGACAGGCCGGGGTGAGCGAGGCGACGGTCGACCGCGTCTTGCACGGCCGACCAGGGGTTCGGGCCGGGACAGTCCTCCAGGTGGAGCAGGCGATCGCCGACCTGGACCGCCAACGTACTCAGCTGCGGCTGTCCGGTCGGCAACTGATGATCGACCTGGTGATGGAGACCCCGCGGCGGTTCTCCACGCTCACCCGCCGCGCGCTCGAACGTGAGCTGCCGTCCCTTCGGCCGGCGGTGATCCGCGCCCGCTATCACGTGCACGAGCGCTGGGCCTTACCTGAGCTGATCGAGCAACTGGACCGCATCGCTCGTAAGGGGAGCCAGGGAGTGGTGCTGAAGGCGCCCGACACCCCCGAGGTCGCTGCCGCTATCGAACGGCTCATGGCGGCACGCATACCCGTGGTGACGATGGTGACCGACGTACCCATGAGCCGCCGGCTCGCGTACGTGGGGATGGACAATCGCGCCGCGGGTGCGACCGCGGCGTATCTCACGGCGCAGTGGTTGCGGGGCGAGCGGGGCGCGGTCTTGGTGCACACCAGCGGCGATCGGTTCCGCGGCGAGGAGGAGCGGGAGATGGGTTTCCGGGCCACGCTTCGGGGGTTGGATCCCGCGCGACGGATCGTGGACGTCGCCAATTCCGGCGGCGACGATGCGGCCTGTCGCACGCTGGTGCGCGCAGCGCTCGCCCGCGATCGGGAGGTGGTCGCGGTGTACTCGAGTGGCGGTGGCAACCGGGGCATCGTCGCAGCCTTCGACGATGTCGGCCGCGACTGCGAGGTCTTCATCGGACACGACCTGGATGCCGAAGGGCGCGAACTGCTTCTCGCGGGGCGGATCAGTGCGTTGCTGCACCACGATCTGGGTGCGGACATGCGGCAGGCCGCCGAGGCGTTCATGGTGTTCCACGGCGCCCTGCCCGGCGGGACCCGCCCGCGGCCGTCGGGCGTCCAGGTGATCACGCCGTACAACCTGCCGACCTGAGAGAGTCGGAACGGGATCCACCGTTACGCGCACGATCACCGCACGAGTGCCTCGGCTGTGCCTGCACACGCGACTGCCCAGAGCACCGACACGAACGTGCCGATGATGAACTGCTCGGACGCCCGCGGGTCCCGCAACTCCGGGTACCGGGCGAGGCCCTTGACGGCGACGATCACCGCGAGGCCTGCGCCGAATCCGGTGAGTACGCACACCGCGATGGCCGCGCGCTCGAGCACGCCGATTGTGAGCCCGCCGCGCAACGCCGGCTCGTCGGGAGGGGGAGCGCCATCGGGGGGAGAGCCGCCAGGGGGTATCGGCGAGCCGCGCGGTCCGGCACCGGACCGCGGTGCGCTTCGGGCCCCTCCGGCGCGCGCTAGAGCGAAAGCCGCTGCAACGCACACACTTCCGCCTGTCATCGCGGCGAACACGGCAACCACGCGTGCCACACCCGCGGCCACTCCATGCGCTGCGGGCGCGCTCACCGCGAGCAGCGCCGTCGCGCCCAGCAGCACCACCGGCACTCCGGCGCGCCACACCTTGGGCCACCGCGCCGGTACGCCGCTGGGCGGAGACGGTGCCGTGTCCGGCGCCTCTCCCGTGGGCAGCGCACTGAGTGCGGCTCCCGCGAGCGCGGTGAGGACGAACACGAAGAGTGCCGCGGCGGTCACGGCGCGCCCGCCAGTTCGAGCAAGTGCCTGGCCAATTCGCGCGCGGCCGGCTCAATCGCATATCCGGCAGCTGAGAGTCGCTGCGACACCGCCTGTTTACTGATTCCGAGGCGCTCGGCTGCTGCGGTCTGGGTGAGCCCTGAGTCCATCAACTCCACCACCTCTCTGCCCTGCGGCGATCTGCGACCGACGATAAGGCCGAGCACCGACAAGATCGCCTCGGCGTGCGCGCACTCGTCTGTCCTAGTGCCGCGGACCTGCACGGGGACGGGAGTCGACTTGGCCGCCGTCACTGCCTCCCGGGCCGACTCGAACGCCGCGCCGCGGCCTGCGCGGGTCTCGGGGGGCAGCGGCGTCTGGACCGGACCGACGCCGATCCCGACACTCCAGTGCCCGTCACCGAGCAGGCGCAGAGTCGCAGTCACGACCACGTCGGCGGAGTCGGCGACCGCCTGGAGTTCATCCCCTGCTGTGCGGTCCGGCGGGCGGACCCAGGGCAGGTCCGACAGCGCGGCCCGGGCGACGTCCACCCGATCCCGGTCGTGCCGGCTGCCGCGCTGGTCGACGGTCATCACGTACATCTGTCAAGGTTGCAGTATTGATCATAGCTGTGTCAAGGCTAATCGGTTTACCGGTAGCGGATCACGGTGTTCGCTGGCACTGTGACCTCGCGTGAGGTGCAACATATTGTGAAATAACCGAATTGTGAAGCTCGTGCGAAGGTGGGCATATGCGAAAGTGTTGGACTCTGTTCGGTGGATTCGTCACGGCGACGGCGTTGACGGGTGATCCCGGTACGTTACCGAGCGACCTGTAAGAGGGCGGCCATGGTCACCTACTCACAGTGTGTGAAGAAGGGATAGCCCTCAATGAGTGAACAGAGCGGCGAGGATATCGTTCCGATGAACACTCCGATAGCGACCCGAACGCTCAGTAGGCCTGACGGGAGCACCGTCGAGCTGCAGATCGGGACCCCTGTACTGGACCACGATGGCGAGGGTTGGACTACTCCCTGGTCGATCACGGGCCTCTCGGGAGGCCGCGTGGCGCTCTCGAGCGGTGGGATGGATTCCATGCAGGCATTGGTTTTCGCTCTCGCTATGTCCGGCGCGCGCCTGTCCGCCGAGGGTGAGGAGTTGACATTCCTCGGCGGACCGCCGGAACTGTTGACGACTTCCTTCCCGGGTGATCCCGACATCTCCCTCGAATTGAGTAAAGGGGAATCGCCGGAGTGACGCGCGTCGTCGACGTCGGCAGCTCTGTACGTGTGTGTCCACGCCGCCTGCCCTATCCGGTTGTCGGTGCCCACCGAACGCTGCCAATGCAGGGGGTGGTGTGCCGCGCGGCTGGCTACACAGGCGAATCCAATCGATCAAGCAGGAGTCGACTCGAACTGATCCACGCTCTGGCCATGGTCGGCGACGTCATCGGTGCCGAGCCGGAGCCGATCACGCTTTGCGGCGGACCGCCCCTTCTGCTCGAGACGGTTCGCGGCGGCGACCTCCGACTCACGCAATCGATAGCAGTTGTGACGGAGGAATCTCCCTGATTCGCGTGTCGGAACTGCTACCAGCGTCTGGCTCCGTTCTCGACTTTCGCGAGTGCACGCCACTCGCGCGGTGTCGTTCCGTTGGCGCGCTTGAACACCCGCGCGAAATAGCCTGGATCCGCGAGTCCGACGAGGGCGCCGACCCGTGAGATCGGCAGGTCGGTAGTGGTCAACAGCCGACGCGCCTCGGTCATCCGGCGTTCGGTTATCCAGTCGCCCACGGTGCGTCCGGTGCGGCGCCGTACCACCGTGGTGAGGTGGCCCGGGCTGATACCGACGG
>CAJCHX010000114.1 GCA_903970215.1 Acidobacteriaceae bacterium | reverse complement strand
GATCACCTTGCCGTCCGGGCTCCCGTCGATCACCATCCCGCCGATCCCTGGGCTGGGGGGTGCGTCCCCCACCGCGGGAGCAGGCGACCGTTACACGGTGCAGGTGACCGGGTCCGGTAGTGCCCAGCTCATCGCGGTGGGCGTACCGAACACGAATACCTTTGGGACGCAGACGCTTCCGTGGTCGCTGTCATTCACCAGCAGCGCCGGCGTGGTATCGATCACGGTGCTGGGATTCCAGGGCACCGCCACGTGCTCGATCACCCGGAACGGTGCCGAGGTCACCCACAACTCATCGACCGGCGGCGTGCTGATGTGCAACTCGTTCTGATGGACGGTCGTACCGTTCGCTCAGATCCCTTGCGGCGCTACGTGCTACGGCGCTTGATCCGCGTCGTGAGTTCCTGAACCTGGTCGTAGACGCGGCGCCGCTCGGGCATCTCCTTGCGGATCTTCCGCTCGGCGTACATGACCGTAGTGTGATCGCGGTCGAAGATCTGGCCGATCTTGGGCAGCGACAGATCGGTCAACTCGCGGCAGAGATACATGGCGATCTGGCGGGCGTGTGTGATGGCGCGTGCCTTACCTGTGCCGCGAAGTTCCGACACCGTCGTCTCGAAATACTCGGCAACCACGGAAAGGATTGTGGCCGAGCTGATCTCGATGCTCGAGGTGTCCGGAACCAGATCCCTCAGCACCATCTCCGAGAGTGGGTAGGTGACATCGGCGCCGGTCAGTGAGGCGAAGGCGGTCACCCGGATGAGAGCACCTTCGAGCTCGCGGATGTTGCGCTCGATGCGCGTCGCGATCAATTCGAGCACGTCCTGCGGAACATTGATCCGCTCCATCTGTGCCTTCTTGAGCAGGATCGCCATCCGGATCTCGAGCTCGGGCGGCTGGACGTCGGTGATCAGCCCCCACTCGAACCTGGTACGAAGCCGATCTTCAAGGGTCGCAAGCTGTTTCGGAGGTCTATCCGAAGACACCACGATCTGTTTGTTGGCGTTGTGCAAGGTGTTGAAGGTGTGGAAGAACTCCTCCTGGATACCGAGTTTGCCCTCCAGGAACTGGATGTCGTCCACCAGCAGCACGTCCACATCGCGGTACCGCTGTTTGAACTGCACCTGTCGATCGTCCTTGAGGGAGTTGATGAAGTCGTTCGTGAACTCCTCGGTGGACACGTACTTCACCCGCATGCCGGGGAACAGGCGGCGGGCGTAGTGGCCCGCGGCGTGCAGCAGATGCGTCTTCCCGAGTCCGGACTCACCCCAGATGAACAGCGGGTTGTAGGCGCGCGCCGGCGCCTCCGCCACGGCGAAGGCCGCGGCGTGCGCGAATCGGTTCGAAGCGCCGATCACGAAGGTGTCGAACGTGTACTTCTGGTTGAGACTCGCGCCCGGGGTCGTGGAGGAGGTGTCCGACGAGGTGCTCGACGTGAAGTGGTCGCGCCACCCGGACAACGACGACGCCGGATCCGGCCGTACCCGCCCGATGTTTCCGGTGTGGTCGTCGTCGGTGGTCTGGGAGCCGCCGAGGACGGCCAGATCAGCGGTGTCGGCGCGTCCGACCGGCCCGGCGGTGTCGGACGCGGCGATACGCGCGTCGGTGGTTGAAGCACCGGACGTGGGGCGTGCGTCCTTCGGAGGGGCCTCGGCGTCGTATCGCTGCTGGGATTTCGCGGGCGGAGTCGGGTGGGTGGGAGCAGGCGCCGGTGGGAGAGCATCTGGCGAGATCTTGACGCCGAGCTCGATCGGTTGCTGGAGTCTGGCGGCGAGCGCGTCGATGATCGGCTCGCGCAGGCTTCTATCGATCGCGTCCTTCATCATTTTGGATGGAACCGCGACCAACGCGAAGCCCTCGGTGAAAGTCAGCGGCTGCACCAACCGCAGCCACGCCTTCTCCTGCATGGTGAGCGCGCGGCCGCCCGCGTTGTCGGTGGCACAGAGATCTTCGACGACCGCGGCCCACGTCTCGGAGAGGGGATCGTCCGCAGTCATCGATTTCCTCCGTGGCCGTCGGTTCGGTGCTGCTCATGCGGCACCGAACGTGTGGCCTCTCCTTGTTCGTCAACAGCTTCATCGTCATCGGCACCCCAGCCCACCTGCGCACGAGACTGTACTCCACAGATCTATCCACAGCTGTGGACGAAGGGTGTGAAGCTCGACGCTGGTCGTCTTTCGACGGCCTGCGCATCCGCCTGAGGCGGCACACGACAGTAGCGCCCGGCGGCGCCGATGACGCTCGCACCGGGTCTGTAGGTGCCTAGGGGTTCCGTCGGCAGGGCGATCGACGAGTGGTCGTCGGGTCGGCCGAGTGCTCTTCGCGCCGGCCTCGCTTGCTGCTGGCAGTGCCCGGGAATCGCATTCAGCAAAGTTAACAGAGGAGACGACGTGGCTCAAGACAATGCACAGATGACAACGGTTTCCTGGCAATTTGATTGGAGCGGCGTGGCGAACCGCGTCTCGGGCAGATCGCGTTCGATGCACGACGTGCTGGTCAGCCGGGTCGGTTTGACCCTGTCGATGCGGGTACGTAGGCTTATCCGGTCTATGCGCGCAACCGATTCGTCGGTCTCGTTCGACTCTCAAGTTGAGCTAGATGTGTAGCTGAGCAATTTATCGTCCATTACCGGACGGCGTGGGCCGTCCGAACGAGCAAGGAGTGTCACCGTGGCCAAGGGCAAGCGGACGTTCCAGCCGAACAACCGGCGCCGCGCGCGGGTTCACGGCTTCCGTCTTCGTATGCGTACGCGCGCTGGACGCGCGATCGTCTCGTCGCGCCGCCGTAAGGGCCGCGCGAACCTGACGGCCTGATCCAACCCGCAACGCTGCCGAGCGGATTCCGCATGCTGGCGTTGTGTCCTGAAGGCGAGTCACGTCCTGAAGGCGATACGAAGGCAGATCTCAGAGCAGTGCTACCCGCCCGCTACCGGATGAGCTCCTCACGCGACTTCGCAGTCGCGGTGAAGAGTGGTCGGCGGGCTGGTCGCACTGCTCTGGTCGTCCATCTGGCGGCTGCGCGAGCCGAAGCGTCACGTGTGTCGGGGACCGATCCGGTCATGTGGGGCGGTCCTCGCGTGGGACTGGTCGTGTCCAAGGCGGTCGGCAACGCCGTGACGCGGCATTCAGTCGCCCGACGGTTGCGGGCTGCGGCGGGCACCGTCGTCGACGAGGTCGATCCGCAGGCGTTGATAGTGATCCGTGCGCTCCGTCCGGCAGCCGATGTCGGTGCGACCGAGCTCGCGGCGCAGCTGCGGTCGGGGCTGCGGAAGCTCGGCGCGCTATGACGCCGGCCGACCTACGCGAACTTCCCAAACGGGTGCTGATCGGTCTGATCCAGTTGTATCGCACCTGGATCTCGCCGGTGCGTCCGCCGACCTGCCGATTCGTTCCCACCTGTAGCGAGTATGCCGTTGAGGCGCTGACTACTCACGGTGTGCTGCGGGGCGGTTATCTGGCCACCGTCCGGCTCCTCAAGTGCGGTCCCTGGCATCCTGGTGGTTGGGACCCCGTCCCGGAGCGTTCGAGGGGCCCCGACCTGGTCCGTGACGATGCACCCGCCGCGGCGCCGGAAGCGCAGTGCGCGGGCCACGTGACTGCCGCTGCGCGCGACGCGCAGCGAGCAGGCCGCACGAAGCAGACCTCGTAAGACACCCGACAGGAGTACCCCTCCCCGTGTTCAACCCCATCTCACTGGACTACGTCTACTACCCCGTGTCCGCCATTCTCTGGTTCTGGCACAAGGCGTTCGGACTGGTCTTCGGCCCGCAAAGCGGTTTCGCGTGGGCCCTCGCGGTCGTCTTGCTCGTGTGTACGCTGCGCGCCATCCTGTACAAGCCGTTCGTGAAGCAGATCCGCACTACGCGGCAGATGCAGGAGTTCCAGCCGCAGATGCAGGCGCTCCGGAAGAAGTACGGCAAGGACCGGCAGAAGCTCGCACTCGAGATGCAGAAGCTCCAGAAGGAGCACGGCTTCAACCCGCTCCTGGGCTGTCTGCCGGCGCTGTTGCAGGTCCCGGTGTTCATCGGCCTGTACCACGTGCTGCACTCGTTCAACCGGATGGCCACCACGACGGGCGGTCTCTTCGGCGGCATACATATGACTGCGCAGCAGACCCGAGACACGAAGAACTACGTGTTCTCGGTGAGCGACGTCCAGAGCTTCTTGGACGCGCGTCTGTTCGGCGTGCCGTTGTCCGCGTACGTGCAGCAGCCGGAGAAGCAGTGGGACGCCTTCATGCGTACTGCCCACGGTCCGTACGACTTCGCCAAGTGGCAGATCCTGGTCCTGGCGGTCCCCCTGATGTTGGTCGCCGGCTTCGCGACGCACATGAATGCGCGGGCCTCGGTCGCTCGGCAGACCCAAGCGGCGGCGGACAATCCGCAGACCGCCATCATGAACAAACTGATGTTGTGGGTGTTTCCGCTCGGCGTCCTGGTCGGTGGCATCTTCCTACCGATCGCGATCCTCCTGTACTGGGTCACGCAGAACATCTGGACCTACTTCCAGCAGCACATCGTGTTCGGGCGGCTGGATAAGGAAGACGAGGAGAAGAAGCGGCTCGCGCAAGAGCGGCGTGCCGAGAATGCTCCTAAGCCGGGCGCAAAGCCGGTCCGCAACCGCGGAACCGGCGCGAAGAAGGCCGGCGAAGACACTCAGGCCGACGGTGACGACAGCACGATCGAAGACGACGTGTCGACCTCGGTCACGTCGACGAAGGACGACACGGGCGCATCGGGGGCGGGAAACGGGGCCGTCAAGGCCGCCGGAACGCAGCCTAAGCCCGGAGCCAAGCCGCGTCCTGGCGCGCGGCCGGGGAACCAGGCGAAGCGTCGTCGTCGCTGACGCACGACGAGCCACACGCTACGAAACACACGCAGAATCGAGCACTAGGAGTACCCATGTCTGTGGATCCGACAGAGGCCCCAGCCGAGGAGACAGGCTCGGTGGCGACCGCACCGGCCATCGATGACGCTGACGAAGACGACGTCCTCGTCGAGGAGGGCGAAATCGCGGCCGACTACCTCGAGCAGTTGCTCGACATCCTCGATTTCGACGGCGACATCGACCTCGACGTCGAGGGCGACCGTGCAGTGATCGCCATCGATGGTGGTGAGGATCTCGCACGGCTCGTGGGGCGCCGGGGGGAGGTTCTGGACGCGTTGCAAGAGCTGACACGGCTCGCTGTGCAGCAGAGCACCGGCGACCGCAGCCGCCTGATGCTGGATATCGCCGGATGGCGCTCAGGACGTCGTGAGCGGTTGTCGAGCTTGGGCGCAGAGGTTGCCGCGCGAGTTCTCGAGACCGGGGAGCGAGAGGTGCTCAAGCCGATGACTCCGTTCGAGCGCAAGATCGTGCACGACGCGGTGTCGAAGGTCGACGGCGTTCGTTCCGAGAGTGAGGGCGTCGAGCCGAACCGGCGCGTGGTGGTGCTGAAGACGTAGGCGTCGGGTCTGACCCACCGGGGTCGGCGGCGACAGAACGAAGGGTCCCGGGGCATGTTCCCCGGGACCCTTCGTCTATCTGGGTGATGCGAACTACAACGATGTGATTCGGAGGTTTCACGTGGAACTCGAACATAGGCCCGAAGAGGTACCGTCCGCGCCCGCTGTGGCGGCGCAGGTATTCGGCGATCGGTTGTCGATCGCGGAGGTGTACAGCCGAGCCCTCGCGACGGACGGAGTTGTGCGCGGCTTGATCGGACCGCGTGAAGTGCCACGGCTATGGGAGCGACACATACTGAACTGTGCTGTGCTCGCGGAGCTGATCGACGACGGCGAGTCGGTCGCTGATATAGGCAGTGGAGCCGGGTTGCCGGGGATCCCGGTAGCGATTGCGCGGCCGGGAGTCACAGTGACCCTCGTGGAGCCGCTCCAGCGTCGGGCCCAGTTTCTCGAGGAATTCTGTAACGAGTTTCTCCCCGAGGTTCGGGTGGTGCGTGGCCGTGCGGAGGAGAAGTCGGTCGTGACCGCAGTAGCCGGTGTCGATGTTGTGACGTCTCGCGCGGTGTCCGGTTTCCCGAAGCTCGCGCCGTGGTCCGCTCCCCTGCTACGTGTCGGCGGACGGCTGCTGGCGATCAAGGGATCGAGAGCCGGCGAGGAGATCGAGGAGAACCGCGCGTTGCTGGGTCGGTTCGGCCTCGTCGATCCCGAGGTGGTCATGTGCGGTGCCGGCGTCGTCGATCCCGAGACCACGGTTGTCCGTGCCTTCCGACGTGGTGGTCGGGCGAAGGGTTCTCGCCGCTGATTTCGGTCGATTGGCTTCGGTGTCAGCGCATAGCAGAGCATCAGATCAATTTCGTCACGTGACGGCAGTGTGGTGCTGCTCTCGTTAGCGTGGCGAACTACGACGATTCCCAGTCGATGAAGCTTGGTGGTAGAGCGCCGACCCCGGGCTTGCGCCGGTGATATCGCGTTCGCTGCTTCGGGGATGTGCTGTTGCGGGAGCGCGCTGTTTGGGTTGTGCCGATTGGCGATGTGCGCGTTGGAGGATGTGCGCGGCATAGGGTTCGACCGACCCGTGGACGCGGAACGTTGTCGATACCGGCGGGCCTGCCGCATTTCCTGTCGTTCCGCCCACCAATGAGAACCTCGGCCTCGCCTCCCCTGGGTGCGGTGTGGGTGACGTGCCTGCCCAACTCTTTCTGGGGTTCGGATCTTTGGACCGTTCGCGATTGGACGTAGGACGCCTGGCCGGCTGGCTTGCCTCGCGGATGGTGTGGGCGTGAGCGGCGGCAGCGCATCCCGACCGGCGGTGCATCTCGAGCCTGTTCTGCTGGCCCTGTGTCTGCCTGGGTCGGCTGTGTGTCGGGCGTGGGTGGGCTTCGTAGCGTTGGCCAGCCGGGCGGTAGCCGTGTGGCGTGGCGCTGGGCGCTACGGACGAAGTGCGGACGCGTTCGTTTCGTACGGCGGTGATTGTGCCCAGTCGGGCGGCACGGGAACTGCGCGATTCGGCGGTTCCTTGTTCTGATCCCACTGTGCTCGCGGCTGGATACGCAGCCGGTGTGCCCAGGCTCGTTTCACGTGGAACGGCGAGAGTCGGTGACGGGTATCCACTTGAGCCGTCTCGATCGTCCGCATGCGAATGCCGTGCGATCCCTCCCGCCCCTTCGATCGTCGAGCGGCTACCTCGGCTGGGTGGATCCTAGGGGCCCGTGCCGGGAGACCTTCTGGATGGCGCAGAACGAGGTGCGCGGCCGAGAGTTCGAGCGCGAGCGGAACGTGCTGATCGGCGGACAGGTGTCGAGCATGTTCACCGAGGGCGCTGGGTCGTCGAGAGCTGCCAGGCTCACGCCGTGGCAACCGGCGGACCCTGCGCGCCGGCAACGGGTGTTGACCCGTCGTTGAAGCGGCGCGAACGGGCCCGGGTCTGGCGTGGGCCGAACCGGTCCCCTCCTTTGAGGTGGCGAGCGCGGGCGATACCTGGGCCGCGCCCAGCACGTGAGCCGCCCGGCCCTGGACCGGCGCACGCGGCGCCACGGCCGTCCGACAGCCCGCCGCGCACTCGAGCAGTTCCTGCTACGTCATTGCTCGCGCCATCCCATCGGTCGGAGACGCCAGTACCGCGTGTTGACGACGGTCCAAAGTTAGGCCAGAAGCGGCGGTCGAAAAGTAGGCCACGTGGTTGTGGTCATTGTGCCGTGTTGTCCGCGCGTGCGGAGGGCAAGGTGTCGATTCCGGTGTCTTTGAGTCGGTAGCTCGAGCCTT